>DPXH01000214.1:13565-21515 GCA_003527405.1 Candidatus Sediminicultor tertius
TTCAATAATATTTTCTGTTTGAATATTTAGTTTATTAACCTTTACCTGTAAAGTTACAGATAAAATAATCAATGCACACATAAAAAGTATGAATATCAATCCAAGATTTTTGTTAATATTTTCTCTAAGCGAATTTGTCATATTAACTTCTTCTCCTTTATTTTTTACAGTAGACATAAATATCCCTCCTTGGGTATTTTTTAGGGTGGTAACTTAATTTATTGTATTTTGCTACCTTCAGTAATATCTTTATCTATGGTTAATAAAACTACATTATCTTTATCAACCGCAGCTAAAAGCATGCCTTGAGATTCGATACCTCTAAGTTTTACAGGTTGTAAATTAGTTACTACTACTATCTTCTTCCCCAATATTTCTTCGGCAGAGTAATGCTTTCTTACTCCAGCTACAATAGTCCTTTTTTCCTTTCCCAGAGTAACTTCCAATTTGAGTAATTTATCTGTTCCCATTACTTCTTCAGCAGAAACAACCTTTCCTACTCTCAAATCAATTTTTTTAAATTCATCGTAAGATATAATATTAGCTTTATCTTCTTGTGCTTCTTTTACTTCTTTCTGCTCTTTCTTTTTAGTATCAATTCTGGGAAATACTATTTTCCCCGGCTTAACCGAAATGCCTGGTTTTAATTTCCCCCAAGAAGCATCTTCGTCAAATCTTATTTTTTCTAAACCAGTTTCTAATCCTAACTGTTCCCAAATCTCTTTAGCTTTGACTGGCATAAAGGGGTAAATTAATATGGTGGATATACGTATAGATTCAGCCAAATTATATAGAATAGTAGATAGTCTTTCCTTTTGTGAATTATCGCGCCCTAATATCCAGGGCTCTGTTTGATCAATGTATTTATTAGTCCTTCTTATAAATTGCCAGATAGTTTCCAGAGCGGCGTTAAGTGATAAATTTTTCATCTGATTATAATATTTTTTTATGGTCTTTACGGCAAAATCTTCTAACTCCACATCGTATTTTTCTTTTTCCATCCCTGCTTTAGGAATCTCTTTGTTAAAATACTGGGTAATCATAGCTACAGTTCTACTTACTAAATTCCCCAAATCGTTAGCCAGGTCGTAATTTATTCTTTTGATCATTAAATCTTTAGAAAAATTACCATCCTGCCCAAAGGAAACTTCTCTCATTAAAAAATATCTAAAGGCATCCGCGCCAAATTCTTCTGCCATTTCATAAGGGTCTACTACATTTCCTTTAGATTTTGACATTTTTTCTCCCTCTATAGTCCACCAACCATGAGCAAAGACCATCCGGGGAGGTTCAATACCAGCTGCCATTAACATGGTAAACCAGATAACCGTATGAAATCTCAATATATCTTTTCCTACAAGATGAATATCTGCTGGCCAGTATTTTTCAAATTTTTTGTTATCTATATTATATCCTGCTACCGTAATATAATTTAATAAAGCATCATACCAGACATAAATTACATGATTATCATCAAAAGGGACATCTATGCCCCACTTTAAGCTTTTTTTTGTTCTGGTTACACTCTGGTCTTTAAGGCCGCCCTTTACAAAATTTATAATTTCGTTTCTTCTTGCTTTCGGTTGAATGCATTGAGGATTTTTTTCAAAATATGATAATATCCTGTCTTGGTATTTTGACATCTTGAAGAAATAACTTTCTTCTTTTATCTTTTCTATTTTCTTCCCGCAAGTAGGACATGTTTCATCTGTCAGTTGAGTCTCGGTCCAAAACGTTTCACAGGGTACGCAATACCATCCCTCATATTCACCTTTATAAATATCACCATTTTCATATAATTTATTAAATATTTCTTGCACTACTTTAATGTGTCTTGGTTCAGTTGTGCGTATAAAATCGTCATATTCTATATTCAGTAAGGGCCAGAGATTTTTAAATTTTAATACCACCTTATCTGCCAGCTCCAGAGGAGTTAAATTTACTTTTTCTGCTGAACTAGCAATCTTTTGGCCGTGTTCATCTGTCCCGGTAGAAAAAAGAACATCATATCCGGATAGTTTTTTGTATCTGGCCATAACATCTGCCGCTATAGTGGTATAGGCATGTCCGATATGTGGCACATCATTAACATAATATATAGGAGTAGTTATATAAAATGTTTTTTTAGATTGATTGTTTTCCATAATTATTTTCCTTTCTTTTCTCGTATTGCGTATTGCGTATCGCGTATCGCGTTAAAGCCTCTTGATTAGATTTGTAGTCATTCTACAAAGATGATCTAATTTTTCAATTAATTCTGTTTCTTTTTCTTCTGTTATGTATTTTAACATTCTAGCTATGGCTATTTGGGTTTCTAATTCAGCACAACTTCCTAAAGCTATATAGAGAAACTGCTTATACTCTTTGTTATGATATCTCCTGAAACCTTCTGCTATATTAGAAGGTATGGAGATTGCTGAACGTCTAATTTGAGAAGTCAAGCCGTATAATTCTTCTTTAGGAAACTTTTTTGTTAGTATATAAATATCACTGACAATTTCTATACCTTTTTGCCAGATTCTTAAATCTTTAAACCTTTTTATACCTTCTTCCATTTCTTCCTTATTTCTTTCTCTTATTGTTTTTTCGCGATACGCGATACGCGATACGCGATACTATTTTTTCATTTCCAATAACTTTTTATATACCTGATTTTTTGGAATATTCAATTTTTCCTGAGCAATCTTTATTATATCTCTATTTGAATAACCCTGGTTTTTTAGTTTTTTTAAATATTCTTCCATTATACATTCATCTTTTAAAAAATCTGTTGCATCGTTTTCTTTTTTCTTAATTCCGCCCTGAACAACCAGGGTAATTTCCCCTTTTATTTCTTTTGTATTTATTTCAGTTATAACCTGGCTCAGATTTCCTCTGATCATCTCCTCGAACTTTTTGGTCAGCTCACGAGCTATAACAATTTTTCTATCTCCCCATATTTCCAACATATCTTTAAGGGTCCTCTTTAATCTGTGCGGGGTTTCATAGAAAATAACGGTTCTCTCTTCATTTTCTATGCTCTTAAAATATCTTTTCCTCTCTTTAATTTTACGGGGCAAGAACCCCTCAAAAACAAATTTATCGGTAGGTAGCCCGGAAACAACCAAAGCAGTTATCAATGCCGAAACACCGGGTACAGGAATTATTTTTATATTATTTTTTAAAGCTAAATTTACCAACACATACCCTGGATCGGAAATACCCGGCATACCTGCATCGGATACCAGGGCAATGTCCTGACCATTTTTTAATATTTCTACCAGATAGGGAGCTTTTTTAAATTTATTATATTCATAGTAACTTGTAATTTTTGTATTTATCTGGTAATGATTTAACAATTTTTTAGTGTGTCTGGTATCTTCGGCCGCAATTAATTTTACCTTTTTTAAAACCTTTAAAGCCCTTAAGGTTATATCTTCTAAATTTCCTATAGGTGTCCCGCAAATGTATAGAATTCCGCTTGTTTCATTTTTATCCAAAACACTTATTCATCTCCACTTTTTCCGTTAATATTGAAATATGGGATTATCGATTTTTAATTCTTCCTTCCCCCATTTTATTCCCTCTAATAATACAAGATTTGCATTTTCTCCTTGCCGGGGATGAATAAATTTTACAACCTTTGGTTCGATACCATATTTTTTTAAGGTAAGTATTAATTTTATTAACTTGGTACTTCTGTAAATTAAATAAATTCTTCCCTTATTTTTCAACAAATAATTACTTACAGAAATTATGTCCTCTAAATTACCCTTTATTTCGTGCCGGGCGATAGCTCTGCTGTTCGAAGGATTAATCTTTCCCTGCCCCAGAGAAATATAAGGGGGGTTACTTACCACTACATCGAATTGCTGGTTTTTAAAAATATTTTTTAGGTTTCGGAAATCTTCCTGAATTATTATTATATCATTTTGTAATTTATTTAATTCTACACTTCTTCTGGCCATATCCGCTAAATCTTTTTGTATCTCAATTCCATAAATAGACAAGCCTTTCTTTTTACCAAATAGAAGTAAAGGAATTATCCCGGAACCAGTACCTAAATCAATTATTTTTTCATAGTTTTTAACTTTAATAAAATTAAACAGTAAAATAGAATCCACCGAAAAACGGTATGAATCGCTTGCCTGGATAATTTTTAACCCTCTATCCCCCAGATCTTCGATTTTTTCACTATTATTTAGTTTAACCATTTTTCGTACTTTTACTTTTTATTCCGAGTTTTTCGAATTCTTCTTCGGGTATTTTAATTCTTTTCTTAATACCACCATTCTTGCTGTTAGAATCGCTTTCTAATTCAACTATAATATATTTTTTTAACACATTTATCTCTATAACTTTTCCTTCACCTTTTTCTGTTTCAACATTATCTCTCAATTTAGGATACTTTTTTAAACACTCTTTATAGAATTCAGATTCGTAAGACAGACAGCACATCAATCTACCGCAAAGACCTGATACTTTAGATTGATTCAAGGCAATTTTTTGGATTTTAGCCATATTAATATGAATTGGAGTAAACTTTTGAATATACGAAACGCAACACACTTCTCTCCCGCAAATTCCCATCCCTCCTATTAGTTTTGTCCCATCTCTTACTCCAATCTGTCTCAGCTCGATTTTAGTTTTAAAATCTTTGGCTAAGTCTTTAACCAATTCTCGAAAATCTATTCGTTGAGTAGAAACAAAATAGAATATTATCCGACTTTTATCAAATAAATACTTTACGTAAACCAATTTCATGGGCAATTTATATTTTTTAATCTTCTCTTTACAGATATTTAAGGCATCAATTTCCTCTTGCTTTATTATTTCGAGTTTCTTGAAATCCTCTGTATTCGCTTTTCTAAGTATATTTTTAAGCGGGGTATCTATTTCGTCATTTTTTATATATTTATAAGGGATCACTACTTTACCCAGATCTAAACCAATAGCTGTTTTTACTAAACAAATATCCCCTTTCTTTAATTTTATTTTATTATTAATTTTAAAATAATAGATATAATTTGTTTTGGCAAATTTTAAACCAGTTACTTTAGGCAATACTCAACACCTACCATCTTTATATATAATCTTTCTAAAATGAGACGCGTGTTTACATTTTTTATCAAATATTCTTCTATCTGTTCTAAATAATCCAAAATATCAATTATAATTTCCTGAGAATAGATTTGAGATTTTTCATAAATTATTTCTAATTTATCGCAATTGGCAATATACTTTTGGTCTCCCGTATTTTTAATGATTAAAATATCCCGATACCATAATTTTATTATTTCCAACATCTCTTCTATTCTCTCTATTTCAGATACCGTCTTTTCAACTTTTGTAAAAATATCGTCACTATATTTCCCGGGAGATATAGCTGATAAATAGTCTAATACTTCTTCTCTTCTAATAAAATACTCCTTATCTAATAATAACTTTAAAGCGCTTCCGATACTCCCCTGAGCTAATTTGGAAATAATTTCAGCTTTCTCTTTTTCTAAATTATTAGTATTATCTAATAAAAACTTTTTTATTTTACCGGAGGATATTAATCCAAAATTTACTATCTGGCAACGTGAGACCATAGTAGGCAAAATTGGATCTATCTTTGAGCAAATCAGAATTATTATTGCGTAATATGGTGGTTCTTCAATAGTCTTCAATAAACAGTTTGATGCTTCAAGGGTCATTTTTTCTGCTTTGTCTATTATATATACCTTTTTTTTATTCTTAAAAGGCTTCAGTCCAATCTCTTTTCGCATTTCTCGTATTTGTTCAATCTTTATCGAATTCTTAATTGGTTCAATTATTTTTAAATCCGGGCTATACTGCTTACTAATTTCAATACACGATTGACAGTCTTCGCAAGCTTCGGAATTCTTACTTAGGTTCAAACAATTTACTGCCTTGGTGAATTCTATTGCAGTAAGCTTTTTCCCCGTCCCTTCGTTCCCGACAAAAATATAAGATGAGGAAGTCTTATTTTCTTTTAGAGATTTTGTCAGTATTTTTATTGCTCTTTCTTGGCCGACTATATCATTGAAAGACATAACTACTCCCTTATTCTCGTATCGCGTATTGCGTATTGCGTATCGCGTTTAAGATAAATCATTTTGTATAATATACTACCTTTTGTAACTTGCAATTTTTTCTTTCTTTACTATATACTCGATACTTTTTTATATTTTGGCTTCTGGATTCTGACTCCTGACTCCTACTTCAATTTACGAGATATGGCTAATTTTTTATTTACAATTTCAACTATCTCATTAAATATCTCTTCTTTGCTTCTGTTAGCATCAATTATTTTAATTCTTTCTGATTCTTCTCGAGACAATTGGTAATAGCCTTGTCTAACTCTTTCCAAAAATAATTTTCCACCGATAATTTTTTTACTTAAAAATTCTTCTTCAAATCTCATTTCACTCGAGTTACCGAAAGAAGCTGACCTCTTTAATCCTTCGTATGGGTCAATATCCAGGATAAAGGTTAAATCAGGAATAGCTTCCCCCACGACCAAGCCATTCAGTTGCTTGATAATCTTTAAATCTATACCTCTTCCACACCCTTGATAAACAGTAGTAGAATCATAGAAGCGATCGGATATAACTATTTTCCCTTCTTTTAAGGCTGGTAAAATTATTAATCTAACATTTTCCGCCCGAGAAGCTAAAAACAATAGCATTTCGGTTTTATAATCCATACCATCATTTTTTTGGTCGAGAAGAATTTTACGTATTTTATCTCCAATCTTCGTTCCACCCGGCTCTTTAGTATAAATAGAAGGTATTTTCTGTTTAATTAAAAAATCAAATAGCATCTTTGCCTGGGTAGTTTTCCCACAACCTTCAAGCCCTTCAAAAGTTATAAATAGACCTTTTTTCATTATATACCTCATATACCTCAGCAATTTAAATTAATCGTTAGTCTCTTTAGTTTAAATAATATTTTCAGTCACCAGTTATTACTATATAGCTAAAAATTTAAAGCTAAAAACGAAAACCCGTAATTAAAAATTCAAAACTTTCTCTCGTAATTCTAAATTTTAAGTTTTGTTTTTATTTCTTTATCTTTTCGTTTTTGCTATATAGCATACAAGATATGAAAAATAAAACTCAATATATAAAATAATGTATTTAAATTTTAAATTTTGAGCTATGGCTTTACGTTTTGCGCTTTTCGTTTTTCATTTTATTACTACTCGCTATTTACTAATTTTATCATTTTTCGTTTTCATTATCGCTCATAAGTACTCGACAAATATCAGTTAGAGTTACTATCCCCACTAATTTACCATTTCGTAAGACAGGAAGTCTTTGAATTTTATTTCTAATAAGTAGATCTGACGCCAAAACTTCATTATCATCTTCATCGATAGTAATAATGTTTTTTCTCATAAATTCTTCTACCGGACGTTGAGAATATTCTTTTAAACTTTTAGATAACTGTATGAATTCAGAAAGGATAGAATCACTGTTTATAATTCCCAAATAATTCGGCAGAGTAGCTCTGATTATGTCGTGTAAAGATATAAATCCAATAACTTCTTGATTATTGTTGACCACAGGGAGCCCGGTAATTTTTTGTCTGGATAGTATACCCAGTAAATCTACTAATTTACATGTGGCCAAAACACTGGTAACATCCCGAATCATAATATCCTTTATTTTCAATTAGATTATCCCCTCTCTCTATTTATCTTCATAATCTCTTAACTTTCACACACTTAAGACATTTCTCTACCTCTTCTCTTGAGCTAAATTCCTCTTCTTCTCTTAAGGCACTGGCCAAGGCACAGGCCATAGAAAATTCTATTGCTTCCTCAAAATTTTTCCCTTCTTCAGTTAAGGAAATTGCAAATCCTGCAACCAAGGCATCACCTGCTCCGATTAAATTTACGATTTCATGATAGTCAGTCTCGGCAAACCATATTTCATCTTGGGTGGCAATTATATCTTTTTC
>DPXH01000214.1:21900-23538 GCA_003527405.1 Candidatus Sediminicultor tertius
TTAATAGCATCTTCTTCTTTATTTATGACGATTCCAAATACTTCGTTACTTTCTCTAAGGTCAGGTTTGGCTAAAAGAGGGCCTTCCTCCAAACCTGTTAGAAATTGTTCTCCGGAAGCGTTTAATATAGTTTTTACTCCTCTTTCCTTGGCAATAGAAATTAAATCACCATATATGTTTACAGGAACTCCCCGAGGCAAACTTCCGGAAAGCGTAACTACACTACATTGAGACATAGTCCGATAAAAGATTGATTTTAACATCTCTATGTCATATTCTGTAACTTTAGGCCCCGGTTCGCTAAGCAAGGTATGGTCTCCTGTTTTTCTATCTGAAATAATTGTATTACTTCTGGTCTTCTCTTCGATATGCCAAAAATTAGTAGTTACACCTAATCCTCTTAATTCCTCCTCAATCATCCTCCCTCTACCCCCACCTAAAAATCCCATAGCGATTGTTTCTCTGCCACATCCCCTAACAGCTTTGGACACATTTATCCCTTTGCCACCGGAAGTTGTATGGGCATTTAATACTTTGTTGTAATGATTTATTTTTAAATTATCAACCTCTAAAATCACATCTATCGCAGGGTTTAAGGTCACAGTACCTATCATATTTTATCCCTTCCTTTTTATTATGTTAATTTTTTTGATATTTTTAAAATTATAGCTTACTTGATAAAATTTATCAATCTTATCTCGTATTGCGTATCGCGTATCGCGTTCAGATTTATTTTGATTAGATTAAAATTAAAAACCTTGAGTAGAAAATTAAAAACCATAATTTAAAATTCAAAACTTATTCTAGTATTATATTATTTTTTTGTGTAGGGGGCGGATTCATCCGCCCCGAATTTTTTACGGGTTTGATAAATCAAACCCCTACTTTTTTCTCTTTTTCTTTACTATATACTCGATACGCGATACGCGACACTATTTTACAAACGGTTTAAATAATTTAATTAAAATAACCCCACAAATAAAGCCGCCAATGTGAGCAAACCAGGCTACTCCACCTTCACCTGCTCCCACCGCCAAAGAAGATATCCCATATAAAAATTGGTATATTATCCAAAAACTTAAGACCACTACTGCCGGAATTTTAATTAATCTTATAAAGAAACCAAAAATAATCACCGTCGTTACTTTAGCTCGGGGATAAAGCAACAAATATGCACCCAATACTCCAGCTATTGCTCCACTCGCTCCCACCATTGGCACTTTAGAATTAGGATTAATAAATATTTGTGTGAGCGCAGCGGCTATTCCACAAATAAGATAAAAGATTAAAAATTTTTTTCTTTTCAAATAATCCTCTACATTATTTCCAAATATCCATAAAAATAACATATTTCCTAATAGGTGGACAATACTACCATGCATAAACATAGAGGAAAATATGGTTAAATAAATAGGTGATGGACCGGAAGGAAAAAGATCGATGTGGTGAGTAATTTCAAAAGGAAGTAATCCCATTGAATAGATGAATTCAGTAAACCCTTCACCTAAGGACATTTGATATAAATATACTATTGAATTCATCACAATTAATGCTATTGTTATTAAGGGAAATTTTTTTGTTGGTACATCGTCGTAAATGGGAAACATAAAAATATCACACCTTTAAATAGTCGTTAGT
>DPXH01000214.1:23846-46375 GCA_003527405.1 Candidatus Sediminicultor tertius
AATAGTCGTTAGTTGATTATATTCTGGCTCCTCCACTATTCACTATTCACTATTCACCAAATATTATTAACAACAATATTATAACATAAAATTATATTCTTACCTTTTATAGTTGATAGCGTATAGGGAGATAGTGTGAAGTTTGGAAAGAAGAAGACAGAAGCCTAATTCGTATCTCGTATCTCGTGAATCGTATCTCGTATAAAATACAGTGATAAGTAATATGTGATGAGTAATAAGATTAAATGCTCGAAACTATAAAAACAGGTTACTTGTTACACATTACACATCACATAATCTAAGCAACTAATATTAATTGGGAAATTGGAAAATTGGATGATCGGTGAATTTATTTATTGGTCAATTGGAGAATTGGTGAATTGGCAAATTGCTTAATTTATTTTGCTTTAAATTCATCAGGAGATTGATCGATTAAATTAAAATTATATAGAATTTTTTTAACAATTCTTTCTGAAGCTTTTCCGTCTCCGTAAGGATTTATGCTTTTTGACATTTCCATATATTTTTCTCGACTGTTTAACACTAAATCAATCTCACTAAAAATCCTTTCTTCGTCAGTTCCAATCAGTTTTACTACACCTGACTCGACTGCCTCCGGTCTTTCTGTTTCATCCCGTAAAACTAATACCGGCTTACCCAGGGAAGGTGCTTCTTCTTGTATCCCACCGGAGTCTGTAAGTATAATATAAGATTTGGACATTAAGTTAATCATATCATCATAATCTAAAGTGTCGAGAAGTAGAATATTTTTTCTATTTTGCAAGATTTCTTTAACATTCCTTCTTATTTCGGGATTTTTATGCAGAGGAAAAATTACGGATACATCAGAATGTTTGTCGATTATTTTATTTATGGCTCGGCAAGTTTTCCTTAATGGTTCCCCCCAATTCTCTCTTCTGTGCATAGTCACTAAAATAATTTTTTTCTTAAATATTTTCTTATCTTTTAGTGAAGTTTCTCTAAATATGTAGTTCTCTTTAACCATTAAGAATAGAGCATCTATTACGGTATTTCCGGAGATAAAAATATCTTCGCTTTTTACCCCTTCAGAAAGTAAATTCTCATATGATTGTCTGGTGGGAGCGAAGTGGAGATCAGTTAGTACGCTGGTTAGATGGCGATTTACCTCTTCGGGAAAAGGATAATATTTATTATTAGTTCTAAGCCCGGCTTCTATATGACCTATTCTTATTTTTTGATAAAAAGCAGCCAATGCTCCGGTAAAAGTAGTAGTAGTATCACCCTGGACTAATACGATAGAAGGTCTTTCCTTTTTTAATATTTTTTCAATACCTAAAAGGCTATGATTAGTAATATTCGATAAAGATTGACCTTGTTCCATAATATCTAAATCGTAATCAGGGTTGATTTGGAAAATCCCTAACATCTGATCTAACATCTCCCGATGTTGGCCAGAAACTATGATTCTACAATCTATAAAATGGGGATATTTTTTTATTTCTGAAATTATGGGAAACATTTTTATGGTTTCAGGACGAGTTCCAAAAATTAGTGCAATTTTTATTTTATTCATAACAAATCTCATCTATTCCTGCTTCTTTTAACATCTTTCGTGCTAATTCATCAGGGTATTTCTCTTTATAAATAATCTTCTTTATTCCTGAATTTATAATCATCTTGGCACAAGTAACGCAAGGTTGAGTTGTGCAATATAATACGCTGCCCTTTATACTTAGGCCATGTAATGCAGCCTGCACAATAGCATTTTGTTCAGCGTGTAATCCTCTGCATAATTCCTGCCTTTCTCCGGAAGCAACTTTTTTTATTTCCCTCAAACATCCTATTTCCAAACAATGAGGCAACCCCCTGGGAGCACCATTATATCCGGTAGTAAGTATTCGCTTGTCTTGCACAATTACTGCTCCAACTTTTCTTCTTAAACAGGTGGAACGCTTGGAAACTAATTCAGTTATTTCCATAAAATATTCATCCCAGGTTGGACGACTCATAAATTAAAATCTCCTTTAAAAAATAGTCATTAGTGAATAGTGAATAGCAATTTCGTATCTCGTATCTCGTGAATCGTATCTCGCCAGAAATATAAGATATATAAATTAAGTTTTTTAATTAAATTTGTAATCATATGCGATTCGTGATTAATTTTTTCTAAAATAATTTTTTTATTCATCCGTTCCTTTACTAGATACGAGATACTAGATACGAGATACGGAATTACTTTGTTCCGAATAGTCGATCTCCGGCATCACCTAAGCCCGGAACTATATATCCGTGTGAATTTAATCTTTCATCAACAGCTGCGGTATATATCTTTACATCCGGATGGTATTTTTGTAACATATTTATGCCTTCCGGAGCAGCAATTAGGCACATAAACTTTATATCTACAGTGCCACATTTCTTGATATAGTCTATACAGGCAACGGCCGTACCTCCGGTTGCTAACATGGGGTCAACTATAATTATCTTTCTATCTTTAATATCGGATGGTAATTTAGCATAATATTCTACAGGTTTTAAAGTTTCAGGATCACGATACAGACCGATGTGTCCTACTTTTGCAGGAGGAATAAGTTTTAATATTCCATCAACCATGCCCAAACCTGCCCTTAAGATAGTTACAATAGCAACGTTTTTCCCTGAAATTACCTTACTTTTAGTCTTACCAATAGGAGTTTCAATTTCAATTTCCTTTAATTCTATCTCTCTGGTTGCTTCATAAGCTATTAAATTAGATAGTTCGTCTACTAATTCTCTAAATTCTTTCATCTGGGTATTTTTATCCCTTATTAAAGTTATCTTGTGTTGTATTAATGGGTGGTCTAAAATGATTACCTCTGACAATGATTTTTCCTCCTCTTTTTTCGTATTGCGTATCGAGTATTGCGTATTGCGTCTGAATTTATTTAAAAACCTTGGTCTCTTGTTGCTTTATTTTATTCAGGCGATTAATATGCCTTTCTTCTTGGCTAAAATTAGTGTTCAACCAAACTTTTATAATTTCTTTAGCTAATCCCGAACCAATTACTCTTCCTCCCAGAACTAAAATATTCGCATCGTTATGTTCTCTGGAATATCGGGCAGTAAATTCATTATAACAAAGTGCTGCTCTAATACCTTTGACTTTATTTGCAACTACAGACATGCCAATTCCGGTTCCACAGATTAAGACTCCTCTATCACATTTTCCGCTTTTTACTTCTATGGCGACTTTAAAGCCAATATCCGGATAGTCTACAGATTTCTCATTCTCGCAACCAAAATCTATATATTCTATATTTAATTCCTTCAAGTATTCTTTTATATTTTCTTTTAACTGATAACCTCCGTGATCACTACCCAAAGCTATTTTCATCTTATATCTCACCACCGTTATTTTTTATTTTCTTCAATAATTTTATCTAATACCTTTTCTAAGTTTTCTTTCAACTCTTTTGCTACAATGCGGTAAAATTCTGTAGGTCTGCCAAGAGGGTCAATTATTTCATAGTTTTTGTCAGTGTTTCTTGTGCTTTTAAATTCACCAATCTGAGCAAATTCTTTAAGTAAATAAATTTTATCTTGATCAAAGGTAAATCTTGTATTAATATAATCCTTATGTCTATTAGACATGACCAAAATTAGATCTGCTTTTTTAACTATATCTTCATCTACTTGAGTGGCTATGTGCTGAGAAATATCAATGCTTTGCTCAGACATAACCTTAATAGCATCGGGGGTGGGGCTCATACCCGGAATAGCAGAAATTCCGGCTGATAAAACATTAAACTTAGTATCATCTTCTGTTCTTTCTTTTAACATTTTCTTAAATATACCTTCTGCCATAGCGCTTCGGCAGGTGTTGCCGGTACAGACAAACAAGATGGTCTTGGTCATTTCATTAAAACTCCCAGTTTTAATTCGTATCTCGTATCTCGTATCTCGTATCTCGCCGGAAATACAAGATATATTAATTAAGTTTTTTAATTAAATTTGTAATCATACGCGATTCGTGATCAATTTTTTCTAATATAGTTTTATTATTATTCTCTTCGTTTATATAATTCAACTCTGTAGCTATCTCAATTTGAGTTTCCAATTCAGCATAAGAACCTAAAGCAATGTATAAAAATTTTTTATACTCTTTATTGTGAAACCTATTAAAACCTTCAGCTATATTTGTGGGAATAGATAAACTTGCTCTTTGCATTTGATTGGTTAAACTGTAAAGTTCTAATTTAGGGAATTTCCTTACTATTATATATATCTTTAACTATTTCTATACCTTTCTTCCATATATCTAAATCTCTAAAATTTTTAATTTTTTTGTCCATCTGTTTCCTTAACGAGATACGATTCACGAGATACGAGATACGGTCTTTACTTCCTGTATGCTATCACTACTCTCTCTATCCCCAAATAATCTTTGGTAATTTCTATATTTTGATTAAAATTATTCTCTTTAATAATTAACTCTTTAACTATTTTCGACTGGTTAAAACCCACTTCTAAGGCCATAAAGCCGTTCTTTTTTAAATATTGAGGGCTTTTCTTTATTATTTTACGATAATAATCTAAACCGTCAATCCCTCCGGATAAAGCAACTTTAGGTTCATTATCTTTTATTTCGGGTGGCAATGATTCAAAATCGTGAGAATCTATATAAGGGGGATTTGAAACAATTCCATCTAAGCTGTTTTTTTTAATTTTCCCCATAAATGGTTCGAATAAATCTCCCTGTAAAAATATTATTTTATCTTTACACCCATGCTTTTGAGCATTTTTTAATGCTATTTGCAAAGATTTTTTAGAAATATCGGTTGCGTAGATGATAACATCTTCTATAAATTTAGCTATGCTTACAGCAATTATACCTGTGCCCGTTCCTAAATCTGTTACCCTTAAACTATTAGAACATTTATAGTTTTTCAATTTTCTAATAAGTTCTTCCACTAAAATCTCTGTTTCCGGCCGAGGGATTAAAACTCCTTTTTCTACCAAAAAATCCATCCCCATAAATTCTTGATGTTTAGTTATATATTGGAGCGGTATTTTTTCTATTCTTTTTTGAATCTTTTTCTCTAATTGTGTTTTTTCTTTATCTTTTAATACTCTATCAGAATTTAAATATATTTCGCTCCTGCTCATTTCCAGAAAATAACTTAACAGGATCTCCGCTTCTCTTTCCGGATTCATTATTCCCTTATCTCTAAATATTTTACGAATATTTTTTAAGGCCTGCCCTACGGTTTGAAATGTATACTTATTTTCCAGCATTTTTTTAAATTTCATTGCTCGTTTTTAATTTTTCTGAAAGATTAGTCACCAAATCATTTAAATTTCCTTCTAAAACTTCTTCTAAATTATGTAAATTTAGACCAATACGATGATCGGTTATTCTATTTTGAGGAAAATTATAAGTTCTAATTCTTTCACTTCTATCTCCTGTGCCCACCTGGCTTTTTCTCTTTAGAGCAAGCTCTTCATGCTTTTCCCTTTCTGCCATATCTAAAAGTCTTGCTCTTAATATTTTTAAGGCCTTATCTTTATTCTTATGTTGAGATTTCTCGTCCTGGCAGGTAACTACCATTCCGGTGGGAATATGGGTAATTCTAATTGCTGAATCTGTAGTATTGACGCTTTGCCCTCCAGGGCCTGTAGAACGAAAGCGGTCAATTTTTAGATCATTCGCATTAATTTCCAGTTCAACCTCTTCTGCTTCGGGAAGTATGGCTACTGTAACAGTCGAAGTATGTATCCTTCCGCTTGACTCGGTTAAAGGAACACGTTGAACCCGATGTACTCCACTCTCGTATTTTAACTTTCCATATACATCTTTCCCCGTTATGCTGAAAATTATCTCTTTAAATCCTCCGATACCGGTAGGGCTGGAACTCATTAATTCGGTTTTCCATCCATTATTTTCGGCAAATCGAGAATACATTCTAAAAAGATCACCGGCAAAAAGTGCAGCTTCGTCACCTCCGGCACCAGCTCTAATTTCTACTATGCAATTTTTTTTATCGTGAGGGTCTTTAGGGAACATAAGTTCTTTTAATTCTATTTCCAAATTAGATTTCTTCTCTTTCAACATTTCTAATTCTTCGCTAATTAATTTTTTAAATTCTATGTCCTTTTCTTCTGACAATAATTTCGAGTTCTCTTCAATCTCATTTATTATGTACTTATATTCCTTGTATTTTAAAACTGGCTTGGAAATATCAGATTGCATCTTTGCGCATTCCTGAAACTTAGGCTGATTAGCGATAATTTTTGGGTCTGAAAGATTTTTATTCAATTCCTCGTATTTTTTTTCTAATTCTTCTAATTTTTTAAACATTATTTACCACTTCAAATTTTATATTTTTATTTTCTTCGGGCAAAACGCCTTTTAACGCCTTTATGGCCACCTCAATCTGAGCATCATCAGGTTCGTTGGTAGTAAGTTTTTGGAACCATAATCCGGGCATCACTGCCCATTTCACTAAAATTTTATTCATGTTTTTTGCTGATAATTTCAATATTTCATATGATAGGCCAGCTATTATGGGAATTATAGCAATCCTATAGGCTATTCTCAAAAGTAATGTTTGCTTCCCCAGTAAAGAAAATACCAAAATACTCATTATTAAAACAATGAAAATAAAACTTGTTCCGCATCGAGGATGCAGGGTACTGTGTTTTTTAACATTATCAACATTGAGTTCCTCACCTGCTTCATAGGTATATATTACCTTGTGTTCTGCTCCATGGTATTCAAATACTCTTCTTATGTCTTTTATTTTCGAGATAAAAAATAAGTAGGCTATAAATATACTAATTCTTAATAATCCTTCAAATAAATTATAAACAATTACATTAGATAGGTATCTGTCTAAATATCGAGCCATTGCAGTAGGAAGAGCTATAAAAAAAACTATGAATAACCCAAAAGCAATTACAACTGTAAAAAACATTTCTACGCTATTTATTTTCTCTTCTTCGCCTGTTGCCTGTTCTGCGGAATAAGTCAATGCTTTTAATCCCAGAACTAAAGATTCGAGTAAATTAACTATTCCTCTAAAAATCGGCCATTTAAGAAATTTTAACTTATTAGATAATGATTTTAATTTTCCTATCTTTAAAATTATTTCTTTATCTGGTCTACGAACCGCAATAGCATATTTTAAAGGAGATCTCATCATCACTCCTTCAATTACTGCTTGACCTCCATAATTACAGTCAGCATTTTTCATTATTAATCATTTACTCCTTCTTCTTTATTTTTAGACCAGGGTTTACCACAGGATAATTCCCCTTCGGGGCAAGGTCCTAAAATGCAAGGCGGACCGGCATTCTCAAATATGGCTGGTGCAATATCTTTTACTTTTTGTAACATTTTCATGGCAACTTCTCTTATCTCCCATTGAGCTCTATTGCAGCATCTTAATTTAAAGATATGCAGTAATTCCCGGGCATTTGCTGTTATTATTATTTTAGTTGTAACCGCCTGGGGTAAAATGTATCTTGCATCTTCTGCTTCTATATTATGTTCCAGCAATAATTGGTAAATTCCGTCTAATTCTTTTAGAGCACCTATAAATATTTTAGCTAATTTTTTATCCTTAGCAATAGATTTTGGGACAATATAAGGAAACCCCTCCTTATTTATTTTAACATATCTTTGGCTTTGTTGGGAAAAAGAGGCAAGCCGATGTCTTACTAACTGATGAGAAGTAACCCTGGAGATTCCTTCTATAGCAAAAGTAAAGGTAGCATGTTCTAAAACAGAATAATGTCCTAATTTCATTATTTTTTTAATTAATTTCATTATTGATTCATCGCTAAGTTTTCCCCTTAATTCTTCTATGTCTAATGCAGAATAACATAATCTTGCTGACTGAGCTACAATTTTTTCAGGATCCTTAGTGTAATTTATCAATTTGACTTTCATGGAATTAACCTCTCTCAACTCGTATCTCGTATCTCGTATCTCGAAAAGAAGCCAGAATTCAGTAGTCAGAATTTAGAATAAAAATAAGTCTAAGCTAAAAAGGTAAAAATTACACAATCTTTACTTGATACTGGATACTTGATACTAAATTACTATACGCTACACGCTATATGCTATAATATATACGAGATACGAGATAATAATTTGGCTTCTGATTTCTATCCTCTTAACGAGATACGATTCACGAGATACGAGATACGAATACCGTTTTGCACTTTTAGTTTTTCGCTAATTCTGCTTTCACTTCCTGCCCGCGCCTATACGCTGTACGCTCTACGCTAATTTTACTCTACGCTCTACGCTAAACGCTATACGCTATCTTGCGATACAAAACTATTCTTTTGGTACTTCATGGCATTTACGGCATCTCGCTTCATAGCTTTCTTTTGCTCCGATTAATATAGTTGGATCACTATACTTTGCCGGCTTACCGTTTACCAACCTTTGGGTTCTGGAAGCCGTGTTGCCACAAACCATGCAGATAGCTTGCAACTTATCTATGTATTCTGCTACTGCCAGCAATTTAGGTATTGCGCCAAACGGTTCCCCCCTAAAATCCTGATCTAAACCTGCAATAATAACCCTTTTTCCTTGGTCAGCAAGTTTTTGACAAACGAGTACAATATCCTCATCATAAAATTGAGCTTCATCAATAGCGATTACCTCAGTGTCCGGTTCTATTTTTTCTAATATTTCTTTTGATTTAGTAACATTTATAGCATCAACCTTAGTACCGTTATGTGAGTAAATATACTGAACAGCATACCTATTATCAATAGCTGGTTTAAATACCTGAATCTTTTTTTGGGCAATTTGAACTCTACGGACTCTTCTTATCAATTCTTCACTCTTCCCGCTAAACATACTCCCGCATATCACTTCAATCCAACCAGTGTTTACACCTTCACGCATTTCTTCCCTCCTCTATAGCATAAATAATAGAAAATATAATAAATATAAAAAGACAGAGCCTTATAAAAGCTCTGTCTTTTTATATTTAAATTGATTCATCATTCTATTACAAATAGCCTTAAATAATATCTTTTTCTCGTTCATATTTTTTATTCTTGTAATCGTTCATCAAAAACTTTTTATTTCTTTTTAATATAATATCTATTATTGAAATCATTTAAATATTTCTTTGATAGTATCTTAATTAGTTATCACTATCCTCATCATTAGTTAAATTGTATTTTTTGTTAAATCTCTCAACTCTTCCAGCAGTATCAACTATTTTTTGTTTCCCGGTAAAAAATGGGTGACAAACAGAACATATTTCTATTTTCATATTCTTTTTAGTAGAACCGGTTTCAAAGCTGCTACCACAAGCACAACTTATTGTTGCTTTTCCATATTTTGGATGTATATCTTTTTTCATTTTCCCCTTCCTTTAACTTTCTTTTGCTAATATTATAGATTAAAAATATAAAAAATTATAACATATTATTATTTTAAGGTCAAAGTTTAATTCGTATCTCGTATCTCGTGAATCGTATCTCGCTAAAAAACAAATAGTTAAAGTATTTAAAAATCAAAAAAATTGTGTGTTTGAATTTTTTTCTTTCGAGATACTAGATACTAGATACGAACAACGAAATTTTACCGTGCATAAAATACAGTAAAAAGTAATATGTAATGAGTGATGAGATTAGATATCCTGTTCTTTGATAGAATCTAAAAACTCTTGATTAGTCTTTGTCTTTTTTAATTTATTAATCACTAATTTTACCGCACCCAGAGATGGTTGTGACGCCAATGCCCTTCTTAATAACCATACTTTTTGTAATTTCTCTTTAGTCAGTAATAATTCTTCTTTTCGAGTGCCTGATTTCCTGATATCGATTGCGGGAAATATTCGATTTTCAGAAAGTTCTCTGTCTAATCTTAATTCCATGTTGCCTGTACCTTTAAATTCTTCAAATATTACATCATCCATTCTGCTTCCAGTCTCCACTAAAGCGGTGGCAAGTATGGTTAAACTGCCTCCCTCTTCAATATTTCTCGCTGCTCCGAAGAATCTTTTCGGTAAATAAAGAGCACTTGAATCTAAACCGCCAGATAGAGTTTTGCCACTTGTTGGAATAGTCTGATTGTAAGCCCGCGCTAATCTCGTAATGCTATCTAATAATATGACCACGTCTTTCTTTTGCTCTACTAACCTTTTAGCTCTTTCCAGGACAATTTCCGCTACTTTTATGTGGTTAGTGACGGGTTGATCAAAAGTGGAGCTTATCACTTCAGCTTTTACTGATCTTTGCATTCCGGTTACTTCTTCCGGTCTTTCATCGATTAGTAAAACCATTAAATTTATCTCCGGATGATTAATTGTAATTCCATTGGCAATCTTTTCTAATAAAATTGTCTTGCCTGCTTTTGGAGGAGAAACTATTAAGCCTCGTTGACCTTTTCCAATTGGTGAAAATAAGTCGATAATCCGTGTTGATAATCCAGTTGATTTATTTTCTAATTTAATCATCTTTTCGGGAAAAAGAGGAGTAAGATTTTCAAAATCTATTCTCTCTTTAGATGATTCTGGGTCTTCATGATTAACAGCTTCAATTTTTAATAAAGCATAATATCTTTCTCCTTCTTTAGGCGGCCTAACTTGACCTGATACAAGATCACCAACACTAAGATTGAATCTTCTTATTTGAGAAGGAGAAATATAAATGTCGTTTTCCCCGGGCAGGTAGCCCGATGTTCTCAAAAAACCAAACCCTTCACTCATAATCTCCAAAATTCCCTCAGAAAACATGTAACCCTTCTTCTCTGTTTCAGCCTGTAAAATTTTGAAGATCAAATCCATCTTTTTTATTCTGGAAAAATTATTAATATTATATTCTTTTGCAATTTTACATAAATCATTAATCTTTTTTTCTTTTAATTCTGTTAAAAGCAAATGCAAGACCTCCCTTTGTATAATAAAATTAGTATCTCGTATCTCGTAAAAACTAGCATATAGCGTTTAGCGTACAGTGTATAGGCGAAAGTGCAAAGTGTAAAGCTAAAAACGCAAAACCAAAACTTAAAATTTAAATATATTGTTTTATATCTTTAGTTTTTTATCTTTTATCTTTAACTTTTTATTTGTATGCCGAAAACTGTCAAATAAAATCTTGTATTTAATGCTAACAACTATTTACTATCGATTAGTTAAGAGTTTTGAATTATGGTTTTTAGTTTTTCGCTATAAGTTTTTCGCTTTCTAAAATGAATTTAGCAATAAATTGCTGATGTATAGAAATATCTTATCCTGTGAGATAAATAAATATTTTCCATAGTGCTTTTTAATAAAAAAGATAAGCTTAAAGTAGCAAAAATATTTTGAAAATTCATTAAAAAGAGGGCTATTGAAGAGTTATCTTTATATGTATTACTTCCATAGCTATTTTATCACTAATATTTTAATATTACAAATTTTTTTAGTATTTTGAAAATATCAAGTTAAAGATGGAATAAATGCAAGGTTATAAACTCTGAACCGACTTCTCTATTAGGTTTAACTGATGATTTTCTCTATCTCTCTAAACATTTTCGAATTAATTTTAAATCACTGGGTTTATCTAAATCAATCATTATTTCTGGATATGATACCATAACTGCGATAGAATTATAACCAATTATGTCGGTTACTCTTTTTTCTACTTCTTCTAAGGTTAAAGTTTTAAATAAAAATTTTAATATAAACTTAAGGCCTAATATTTTAGCATATTTCCAGGTAGATTTTCTGTTGTCAAATAGTTCCTTAATTAATTCTTTCTTTTGAAAAAATACATCTGGTTTAAAAAATGCGATATTTCCCCCACAGAATACCCCTTCTTTCATTTTTATATAAGTTCTCTCTGTTTCAGGGTACTTTTTTACAATTCTTTCTTTGGTAATTATGGGATAACCGATAAAAGTTTTTCTTTTAGTACATATTCCTAAAAATTCATCAATTGCTTCAGGGGTAATTAGGGGGATATCAGAGGTTAAAAGCAATAAACTGTTATCGGAATTAAAGTAATTTAACCCTATATCCATGTTTTCAAGTATAGAATTACCGGGATTTAATATTTCTTCCACTTTTTTACCTATATAAGGATTAAGTTCATTTTTTGGGCCCACCACTAAAATTTTATCGATATTTTCTGAATTATTTAACGTATCAACAATATATTCAATCATGGGTCTACCGTCTATCATGATTAGAGCTTTATTGTCTACATTCTCGGCAATTTCTAAGGGACCTTTTTCTTTTGTTCCGGCTAATATTAAGGCATTAAACATTTTTTTTCACCTGTCTTTCGCTCTAAAATCAAAAGCTTATGAAATATTATAGCTTGCTAAACTTACTGATTTATTTTAAATTTGCCAATTAACCAATTAAATTAGTCGATAGTGAATAGTCGTTAGTCGTTAGCATTAAATGCAAGTTTTTAGTTCTTGTTTTTTAGTTTTTCTAAACTCGAAACTATTAACCCATTACTTATTACACATCACTCATCATACTATTTTATTTACTAAATACTATTCACTATTCACTATTCACTAACGACTATTTTCTATCGCCGCTTTTATAAATTCCCTAAACAAGGGGTGAGCCCGATTAGGTCTTGATTTAAATTCCGGATGGAATTGTACTCCAATAAACCAAGGATGATTCGGAAGCTCGACAATCTCTACTAAATTTAAATCCTGGTTTAAGCCGCTAAATTTTATATCGTGTTTAGAAAAATCACTCTTATATAAATTATTAAATTCGTATCTATGCCGATGTCTTTCATAAATTATTTCTTGGTTAAATATTTTAAAAGCAAGGGAATCTTTTTCTAATTTGCAGGAATATGTACCCAAGCGCATAGTGCCGCCTTTTGTTTTTATTTTCTTCTGTCCCGGTAAAATATCAATTACGGGAAATGGTGTTCCGGGATTAAATTCTGAGCTATTAGCTCCTTCTAAATTTATTACATTTCGAGCAATCTCTATAACAGCACATTGCATTCCTAAACAAATTCCTAAAAAAGGTATCTTATTTTCCCTTGCATACTTTACTGTTTCAATTTTACCTTCTATCCCTCTCTTTCCAAAACCGCCCGGTATCAGGATTCCATTAATATCTTTAAAAAGATCTTTTGGAGAATGTTTTTTTACTTCATCCGAATCAATTCTTTTTATCTTTACTCTACAATCATTATCGATTCCACCATGAAGGAGCGCTTCGGTAATACTTATATAAGCATCTTTTAAACTGATATATTTTCCCACTACTCCAATATTAACTTCTCTTTTGGGATGATATATTTTATCAACCATGTTTTTCCAATTTTGTAAATCGGGACCCTGGCATTTTAAATTTAAAGACTTTATGATTAAATCTCCCAACTTTTGCTCTTCAAATACCATTGGTACTTCATAAATAGATTTAACGTTTATTGCTTCAATTATTGCCTCATACTTAATATCACAAAATAAAGATATTTTACTTTTTACCTCTTGGGAAAGTTTTGCTTGGCAGCGGCAGATAATTATATCTGGTTGAATACCAATTTCTCTAAGTTCTCTTACACTGTGTTGTGTAGGTTTTGACTTTAACTCTTTGGCGGCTTTGAGGTACGGAATAAAAGTAACGTGTACATACAGAACGTTTTCTTTGCCTATATCATTTCTAAATTGCCTTATGGCTTCTAAATAAGGAAGGCTTTCAATATCACCTACTGTTCCCCCGATCTCCACGATTACCACATCCACTTTTTCTTTTTTATTTTGGGAAATATTTTTAATGGTAGATTTAATCTCATCAGTTATATGAGGTATCACCTGAACTGTAGCTCCTAAAAAATCTCCTCTTCTTTCTTTGGAAATTACAGAACTATAGATTTTCCCGGTAGTCACGTTACTATAGCTAGATAAATTTGTATCAATAAATCTCTCATAATGCCCTAAATCTAAATCTGTTTCTGCTCCGTCTTCAGTGACAAATACTTCACCATGTTGATAAGGATTCATGGTTCCGGCATCAACATTTATGTAAGGATCTATCTTCTGCATGGAAATATTTAAACCCCTGCTTTTCAATATCCTTCCGATAGAAGAAGCAGAAATACCTTTACCTAAAGATGAAACCACTCCGCCTGTAATAAAAATATATTTTGTCATAAATCTCCTCTTTAAATTAGTCGTTAGTGAATAAAACTAGCGTAGAGCGTACAGCGTTTAGCGTATAGTATCATAAACAGAATGCCTGTTATGTATTTTGCCATTTTTTGGTATTAAATTTATTGGAGTTGAAACAGGCTTGATAAATCAAGCCATACTTATTACCCATCAATATTTATTAGATAGTTTAACGTTTATATAGTTAATTAGTTAACTGGTTTGTACTGATTTATTAACTAACTATATAACCAAATGTATACACTCTACGCTAAACGCTATACGCTATAATACGATATACGAAATGCTATTCATATTGTAAAACATAAATTTGTGTATTTTCAGGTAATGTATCTTCTGTTATTTCAAACTCATTCGATTCTAATCTCTGGACATTATCTTTACCATATAGGAATACTTCCACCGGGTCTATAGAAAATTTGATAGCCTCGGTCTTATAATGCATGGGAATTGCTATCTTAGGTTTAATATCTTTAATTATCTGAGTGGCTTGACTGCTATTTATAGTATAAAATCCGCCTACAGGAATAAATAGGATATCCACAGCGCCTATCTCAGCTAATTTATCAGAATTTAAAATATGTCCTAAATCGCCTAAGTGACACAAACTTAATCCATCAGCCTTTATAAGAAATATAGTGTTTGACCCTCTCTGTCCTCCGTAAACGCTATCATGATAAGATGATATTCCTCTAAATTCCATTTTGTGTGATTCTCTTTTTACCAGACCTTTAAAAACTACCGGTCTTCCTTTTACTCCTCTCACATAATTATGATCAAAGTGTTCGTGACTTACAGTTACAATATTTGCTTTAATCCGAGGGAGTTTATAGCCAAGAGTTTCATCAAAAGGATCGGTGATAATTTTAATTCCTCTTCCAGATTCAATTAAAAATGAAGAATGCCCCAACCATTTTATTTTCATTACCTATCACATCCTTTTGTCATATCTCATTGTTTGAATGTCTTATTTCGCATATATCAAAGCAGATGTCTGTAAACATAAAACTAAAAGCGAAAAACTAAAAACCATAACTCAAAATTAAAAACTTTTCTCAGATAGCGCATAGGTATTAATATATAGTTATCCAGTTAACCGGTTTACCAGTTTACCAGTTAAAACAAAATTTCATGACTATGCAATCGATTAACCAAATAGTCTTTTGTTGGGCAGACACAAGGTCTGCCCCTACTTGCAACTTGTAACTTTTTCTTTCTTTGTTATATATTAATTTGGCTTCTGTATTTTGTCTTTTTCTTCTCTAACTATGCGCTCTACGCTAAACGCTATACGCTGTCTTCCTATACGCGATACGAGATATTAAAATATTTCCTCAATTGCTTTATTCAATCTTTCTTTTGCTAATTTCGGTTTAAAGTTTAATATAATACTTCCCATTTCGGTTTTTTGTATTATATTAAAGGGCTCCAAAGAAAATATTTTAGTAATTTCTTCTACTTCATATTCTTGCACTTTTTTAAATCCAATATATGCATCAATTTTTTGATTAATTATTTTAGTTAGCGACTCTACATTAAGATAAAGTTTTTTACCACTATTCTCGTGTAATAAATTAATAATGATATTAATCAGTTTTATTTTGCCATATAGTATTTTTCTTTTTTCAAATAATCTAAAAATATTGTCCTTAATCGAATTATCTGCTGAAAAAATTGATTGCAAATTACTTAGAGAAAAGGGTAATTTTTCATGTTCTTTTATAAGATCACATAACCACTTCAGCTCAAACAATATAACTTTGTTCTTATCTGTTTTTCGGCTTAGTTTATCATAATCGAAATCCGTAGAAATAATTACCGAATAATCTGATTTTGTTTCCTCTTTTACCTTGCTCAGTTCATTCCAATGTTTATATTTTTGTATTTTTTCGCCTTTTTTATCCGATAATTTTGCATCAACGATTAAATTGTACGTTTTATAATCTAATAACGCCTTTACTAAAATAAAAGATAATTCTCCTTCTAATACAATAGAAGTTTCAAAACCCAAAAATTCAAACACTTTTTGAAGTAATTTTTTAAGACTTTCGCTATCTTCAGAATTTATCAATCTTAATTGCAGTTTTTTAATTTCACTCAACCAATCAAAGAGACCCCACATTTCTTCTTTCTCTTCGGTAAATCGGAAGTCTTTCCTCAAAATGTTATCAATATATTTAGAAAATAAATTTTCTTCGTTTACTTCTACCTCTAATACCCTTTCGCAAATTTCTTTATAAGTTAGAGGGTGACCTGCTTCCTGTAATATTTTAAATATTTTTTCACTTAAATCGTCCTGAGGTTCTATTTTAGTCTCATCTTCTGTTACCAAAAAATATCGTTTTCTATCATAGTCAATAAGGCCAACAAAAATAATATCGTTTACTTTCAGTTTCTTTTTTTCATACCATTCTTTTAATCCGACTAAACAATTAAGGTCATTATTCACTATTGCTTCTATTTCATTTCCCTCTTTGTCTATAAAGGTAATTTCAATGGCATTTCCTTCTTTTGGAAAAAATGGTTTCATATAGCTGGTTAAAAACATGGTACCGTCTTTCAAACAATAACTGGTGAGAGAATACTTAATATTGGCATCTTTATATTGCCATTTCACTAAACCCCATACCCCTCTTTTTATCCTCATAAATCTTTTATCTCCACTCATAGAGGCATTTACTGCATAATAGGGTTCTTTAACCTTTAATGGCCTTATTTTTATTAACTCTTTAGTAATTTGACGATAATGTAATGGCTTTTTATGCTTGATTAATATTTCATAAGCACTGTCAGCAACGGATTTATGCTTCATAGGTCTCTAACCTCCAATAACCAATTCACCGATTGGTCAATTGACCGATTTACCAATTAGTCAATTCGTCTATTCTGTAGTAGTTATGTTAATAATAATTTTGAAAAAATGCTTTGATATTTTTCGAGATTTTATTTCCTTTATTATACACACTTTTTTTTATATTTTACAAATAAAAACTATAAATTTTTTCGTATATTGTATTGCATATATTTTACAGCATGTAGCGAAAAACTAAAAGCGCAAAGCGCAAAACCATAACTCAAAGCTAAAAACTACTAGAAAGTTTTTAATTTTGAATTATGGTTTCCTGATTTCTATTTTCTTCATGCAATACGCGATACTTGATACTAATTTATTCTGACTTCTGGCTCCTAACTCCTATGTTTCTTACGAGATACAATTCACGAGATACGAGATACGGTACTATTTATATCTTTTCATTAACTCAACATAATCCAGGGCGTGTTTTTTTAAATTTTCAATTTCTTCTTCAGAAAGACTGCGCACCACTTTCGCTGGCATACCTAAAGCCATGGTAAAGGGGGGTATTTTAGTCCTCGGGGTCACTATCGCCCCGGCTCCCACTATGGCTCCTTCGCCTACTTCTGCACCATCAAGCACAATTGCCCCTATCCCTATCAAAGAATTATCTCCAATTCTGCAGGCGTGAAGCATTACATTATGACCTATGGTAACATTATTTCCTATTACAGTAGGGACTCCTACATCACAATGAACAATACTGCCGTCCTGAACGCTGGTATTATTTCCTATATTAATGGGAGCTATATCGCCTCTTAATACCACATTATACCAAATGCTGGAGCATTTTCCGATTACAACTTCTCCAATTACAGTGGCATTTTTGGCAACAAAAGCCTCTTCACTAATTATTGGTTTTCTTTCTTCAAAGTTTAATATCATCTTCTTACCTCCATCACTGTTTTAATTTTTTCGGCAATTTTATCCCCGAATCCTGGTATTTTGCTTATGTCAACTTTGGAAGCATTCTTTATCTCTTCTATGCTTTTAAAATGTTCTAATAATAATCTTTTTCGTTTAGCACCAATTCCCGGAATAAGGTCTAACTTGGAGTTACGCAATTCTTTACTTCTAATCCTTCTGTGGTAAGTCACCGCGAATCGATGGGCTTCATCTCTTATTCTTTGCACTAAAAAAAGCGCCTTAG
The DNA here is from genome assembly GCA_003527405.1 of Candidatus Sediminicultor tertius. Classification (GTDB taxonomy): domain Bacteria; phylum Atribacterota; class Phoenicimicrobiia; order Phoenicimicrobiales; family Phoenicimicrobiaceae; genus Sediminicultor; species Sediminicultor tertius. The sequence goes on from DPXH01000214.1 coordinate 41,979, forward strand.
AATTAGAAGGTAATATTACCGGTTTATGAACCTCCGGTTTAAAAATTTCCTCTTCTTTTTTGGCAATACTTATTATTGGTAACTTGAGATTCAAACTGTCTAATATTTTTTTTACTTCACTAAGCTGACCTTTTCCTCCATCAACAAGAACTAAGTCAGGCAACCTTTTACCCTCGGATAATAATCTTTTATATCTTCTCTCGGTTACCTCTTGTAACATAGCATAATCATCAATTCCCTTAACTCTTTTTATTCTAAATCTTCGATAATCTTCCTTTTTTGGTCGTCCTTCCTCAAAAACAACTAAAGAACCAACGGATAATTTTCCCTGAATATTGGAGATATCGAATGCTTCAATTCTTTCAGGCATTTTTTTTAAGTTCAATTTAACTTTCAAATCAATAACTGCTTTTTGGCCCTTCTTAATTTCGTCTTCTTCTACTTCTTCTATCTTTTTTAACAAATAATCATTTTTATTATTTTTTCTAAATAAGTTTATTTCCTGACCTTTTAAAATTGTTTCAATTGATTTTATTCTATCTCTTACTTTAGCAGCTTTTTCGTAATTTAGATTATGGGAAGCTTCTTTCATTTCCCGATAAAGATCATTTAATAATTTTTTTTGCTTCCCTGCCAAAAAAAGGCAAATTTCTTTTATTCTTTTTCGGTACTCTGTTTTACCAATCATATTTGCACAAGGCGCTGAACACAAACCAATCTGATAATCTAAGCAAATTTTCGCATTCTTTAAATCTTTCTTTCTGCATCCCCTAATTTTAAAAACCTGCCTTAATAATTTTATAACAACCCGGGTAGCATTTGAATCCACAAAAGGGCCAAAATATAAAGCTTTACCTTCTTTTGTCTTCCGATTTATTTTTCTGTAAAATAATATTTGAGGAAATTCCTTCTCCAAAGTAATTTTAATATAGGGATAACTTTTATCATCTTTTGATTGAGTATTATAGTAAGGGCTGTTATTTTTAATCATTTTACTTTCCAAGATAAGTGCTTCTATTTCAGAAGAAGTGGGTATATATTCAACATTTACAATCTCTTTAATCATCTTATTTATCTTTGGAGACTGTTGTGAAGAACTGCTGAAATAAGAAGAAACTCTACTTTTTAAGCAATTAGCCTTCCCTACATATATTACTTTTCCTCTTTTGTCTTTGAAAAAATACACTCCGCTTGTTTCAGGTAATTTGCTTATTTTTGATTTGATGTCCATAATTTAACAATTCTCCAATTAAATTAGTCGTTAGTACGTGATTAGCGTAGAGCGTACAGCGTTTAGCGTATAGTTTAAATCAACAAACTAAAAGTTTAGAGCTAAAAAACGAAAAACTAATAACTAAAAACAATCTTCTTATCTTGCATCTTGTAACTTGTAACCTGCAACCCTAAACCTATTACTTGTCACATATTACTCATCACTGCCTTATTCTGGCTTCTGTATTTTCTTCTCTTTTCTTTACTAAATACTATTCACTAACGACTAACGACTAATTCAATGCTTTTTTTAAAAATTCTCCGGTAAATGAATTCTGATTATGCGCTATTTCTTCGGGGGTTCCTTCGGCTACAACTCTTCCTCCTTCTTCTCCCCCTCCCGGACCAAGATCAATAATATGGTCTGCTGATTTAATTACTTCTAAGTTATGTTCAATTACCAAAACTGTATTCCCGGCTTCTACTAACCTATCTAAAACATCGAGTAGCTTTTTTACATCATCAAAATGCAAGCCAGTGGTTGGCTCGTCTAATAGATATATAGTCCTTCCTGTGCCCTTAGTACTCAATTCTTTAGCCAATTTCACTCTTTGCGCTTCACCGCCGGATAGAGTGGTGGCGGATTGTCCTAATTTTATATATCCTAATCCTACATCATATAAAGTCTGTAATTTTCTTTTTATCATAGGGATTGCCGCAAAAAATTCCAGGGCTTCTTCAACGGTCATATCTAGGACCTGAGCTATATTTTTACTCTTGTATTTTATATCTAAAGTTTCACGATTGAACCTTTGGCCTTTACAAACTTCACAGGGTATATATACATCAGGCAAAAAATACATTTCAATCTTTACTATCCCTCCACCCTGACAGGCTTCACATCTTCCTCCTTTTACATTGAAGCTAAACCTCCCCGCCTTATAACCTCTAATTTTAGATTCTTTTGTCCGGGAAAATATTTCTCTGATCGGAGTAAAGGCCCCGGTGTAAGTAGCAGGATTAGAGCGAGAAGTTCTGCCTATGGGTGATTGATCGATAATTATCACTTTATCAATGTTTTCTATTCCTTCAATCTTATCATAATCACCGGGATGCACTCTGCTCTTATAAATTTTTCTAATTAAAGCTTTGTATACTGTCTCCTCGACCAAAGTGCTTTTCCCGGAACCGGATACTCCGGTAATACAAGTAAATGTACCCAAAGGAATAGATACATTAACATTTTTTAAATTGTACTGTCGAGCTCCGTAAATCTTTAAATATTTTCCATTACCCTTTCTTCTTTTAGGAGGGATATTAATTTTACTGAAGTGGCTCAAATATTTTCCGGTAATAGAATTCTTATTATTTTTAATATCTTTAATGCTACCCTTCGCTACCAAATATCCACCGTGTATCCCTGCTCCCGGTCCAAGATCCACAATGTAATCTGCAATTCTCATCGTAGCTTCATCGTGTTCAATCACTATCACTGTATTCCCTAAATCTCTCAGCTTTATAAGAGTCTGCAAAAGTTTACCATTATCTTTTTGATGTAAGCCGATACTCGGCTCATCTAAGATGTAAAGCACTCCGGTTAAACTCGAACCAATCTGGGTAGCTAAACGAATTCTTTGATTTTCTCCCCCAGCTAAGGTAGAAGATGAACGCGATAAGGTTAGATAATCTAAGCCTACATTACTCAAAAAATTTAATCTATTTTTAATCTCTTTTAAAATTTGGCCGGCAATAACCTTTCTTCTTTCATTTAATTTTAATTTGTCAAAAAAATTATAATTCCATTTGATGGATTTCTCAGCAATATCCGCTATAGAGAAACCTTCAATGGTGACATTTAAGCTTTCCGGACGAAGCCTTTTGCCCTCGCAAGAGGGACAGGGTCCAATATTCATAAACTTTTGTATCTCTGTGCGAATATATTCTGATTTTGTTTCTCGATATCTTCTTTTTAAATTATTAATTACTCCTTCAAAAGAATTTTCATAACTCCAATAGGTAGATTGTTCATCATTCTGATATTTAAAAGGAATCTTTATCCCTCCTGAGCCATATAATATAATCTCCTGAAATTCAGGTTTTAATTCAACAAAAGGAGTGTCAAGACTAAAACCATAAAAATCGGCTACACCTTTTAACATGTGGTATAAATATTTTCCCTTAACCTCTCCCCAGGGAACTAAGGCACCTTGCAGTATAGATTTATTCTTATCCGGCACAATTAATTCAGGATCAAATTCCATTTTAAAACCTAAACCGCTACAAGCAGGACAAGCTCCATAAGGATTATTAAATGAAAAACTTCGGGGGGCAATTTCCGGTAAATTAATTCCGCAGTTGGGACAAGAAAAATGCTCGCTAAACATCTTTTCTTTACCGCCTTCTATATCAATTACTACTATCCCTTCACTTAAACTTAAAGCGGTTTCGATGGAGCCGGCCAAGCGAGTCTTTATTTCAGGATTTACCATTAACCTGTCTATCACAACTTCTATATTATGATTTTTATACCTATCGATTTTTATATCTTCTTCTACTTCGAAAGTATTTCCATCAACTCTTACCCGAACATATCCCTTTTTTTGAATATCTTCTAATATTTGTTTGTGTTCACCTTTCTTAAAGCGAATTATCGGTGCTAAAACATGTATTTTTGTTCCCGGGGATAAATTTAAAATTTGATCAACCATCTGCTCGACCGTCTGCTTGCTAACCCGTCTACCGCACTGCGGGCAATGAGGTATTCCAATCCGGGCAAAAAGTAAACGTAAATAATCATAAATTTCCGTTACGGTGCCTACCGTAGAGCGAGGATTCTTGCTTGCTTTTCTCTGATCAATGGAAATCGCCGGTGATAATCCTTCAATGTAATCTACATCAGGTTTTTTCATTCTTTCCATAAATTGACGAGCATAAGAAGACAAAGATTCAATATATCTTCTCTGACCTTCTGCATAAATCGTATCAAAAGCTAAAGAAGATTTACCAGAACCGCTCAACCCGGTAATTACAATCAATTTATTTCTGGGTATCTCCAAATTAATATTCTTTAAATTATGTTCCCGTGCCCCTTTAATTATTATCTTAGTCTGAACCACTTGATATCTCTCCTTTAAATTAGTCGTTAGTGAATAGTGAATAGTTAAATTTCGTATCTAGTATCTAGT
>DPXH01000214.1:46689-49986 GCA_003527405.1 Candidatus Sediminicultor tertius
GTATCTCGCCGGAAATACAAGATATATCAATTAAGTTTTTTAATTAAATTTGTAATCATACGCGATTCGTGATTAATTTTTTCTAATATTATTTTTTTATTCTCTTCGTTTATATAATTCAACTCTGTAGCTATCTCAATTTGAGTTTCCAATTCAGCACAAGATCCTAAAGCAATGTATAAAAATTGTCTATACTCTTTATTGTGAAACCTATTAAAACCTTCAGCTATATTTGTGGGAATAGATAAACTTGCTCTTTGCATTTGATTAGTTAAACTGTAAAGTTCTAATTTAGGAAATTCCTTTACTGTTTTATATATATCTTTAACTATTTCTATACCTTTTTTCCATATATCTAAATCTCTAAAATTTTTAATTTTCTTGTCCATCTGTTTCCTTTACGAGATACGATTCACGAGATACGAGATACGAGTTATTCTATCCGCTCTACGCTAAACGCTATACGCTAGTTTAACTCTGCCCAATTATTACCTGTCTTCAAATTTACTTTTATGGGAACGGAAAGTTCTAAGCTATGCTCCATAATCTCTTTGATGATGGATTTTGCTTTTTCTAACTCTGTCTGGTAAATCTCAAATATTAATTCATCATGAATTTGGAGTAGTAATCTACTTTTAAACCGCTCTTTTTTAAAGGATTCATCTATTTTAATCATAGCTAATTTTATCAAATCAGCTGCGCTCCCTTGAATTGGAGCATTAATAGCAATTCTTTCATTAAATTCACGGATATTTTTATCTTTACTGTTTATGCCTTCTAAATATCTCCTTCGATTTAATAGAGTTACTACATAGCCCCTCTTTCGGGCCTCCTCTTTTTCCCTTTCAATATATTTTTTTACACCCTGATATCTAAAAAAATAATTATTAATATACTTTTCAGCTTCTTCTCTCCCTACCCCTAAATTACGTGCTAACCCATAACTGCTCATTCCATAAATAATGCCAAAATTAATTACTTTGGCCATTCTTCTCATCTGCTCGCTAATTATATTTTGGTCAATGCCAAATATTCCCGAGGCAGTATGAGCATGGATGTCTTCGTCGTTTTTAAAAGCATTAAGCAAACTTTCATCCTGAGAAAGATGAGCCAAAATACGCAACTCTATCTGAGAATAATCTGCGGACAGCAGAATAAATCCTTCCTCAGCAATAAAAGCCTTTCTAATTTCTCTCCCCATTTCGGTTCTAACGGGAATATTTTGAAGATTTGGCTCACTACTGCTCAATCTTCCGGTAGAAGTAACCGTTTGATGAAAAGAGGTATGTATTCTATTGGTTTTACTATTAACTAAGAAGGGTAATTTGTCGATATAAGTATTCTTCAGCTTTTCCAATTCTCTATATTCCAGAATGAAAGACACAACCTTGTGCTGGGGAGCTAAAGTATTAAGTACATCCGCATTGGTAGAGTAGCCCGTCTTCGTCTTCTTTATTACCGGTAGTTTTAATCTTTCAAAAAGTATAACACTTAACTGTTTAGGAGAATTAATATTAAATTCCGTTCCGGATAAATTATAAATAGTCTTCTTCAACTCTCCGAGACGGGTATTTACTTGTTGGGACATCTCCTTTAAAAAATCAATATTCACTTTAATACCATTGATTTCCATATTTCCCAATATTTTTACTAAAGGTATTTCTATTTTTCTAAATAAAGAAATTAATTTTTTGTCCTCCATTTTTTCTTCTAAAACATCTTTTAATTTCAATATATTTTGAACTTTCTCGCAAGCATCTTCTATACTCATAATGGTATCTTTTTTGCCTTCTATATTTTCATTATTTTTTAAATATTTTAAGTATTCCCAAAATATATTTCTTAAATTATAATTCTCACTTGAAGGATTCAATAAATAGGCGGCAATCATAGTATCAAAATTATTTCCTTTTATTTCAACTTTATGCCTCCAAAGCACTATAAAATTAAATTTAAGGTTGTGGCATATTTTAATAATTCCTTGGTTTTCGAAACAGGGACCTAACTTACTTAAAACTAATTCAAGAGAAAGACGATGGGGATTTTCTATTAAATTTAAAGCAAATAACGGGATATAATAATTTTCATTATCTTTTAAGCTGAGGGCAATTCCTAAAATATTTGAAGAAATAGCATTGTCTGAAGAAGTTACTAAATAGAAAGAAAAGTATTTCCTTTCAATAATTTTATTAGTCAATCCCTCTAATTTTTCTTCGGTGTCAATCAAATCGAATTTTAACTTGGTTTTTTCATGATTAATTTTAGGAGCAGTCTTTTTTAATAGGTTTTTAAATTCTAATTTTTTAAATATTTTCCACAATTCTTCGTAATTTGGCTGTTTGACTTTAAAAGAATCAAAATCGTACTTTATGGGAACTTCTCTTATAATAGTGGCCAGCATCTTACTCATCTTAATCTGGTCTTTATATTTTTTTATTAGTTCTCTCAAAGATTTTTTAGATATATTATCGGTATTGCTCAAAATATTTTCTACACTACCAAATTCTTTAATTAAAGCTACGGCGGTCTTTTCTCCTATACCCGGAACACCCGGGATATTATCAGATGAATCTCCCTTTAAGGCTAAAACATCTACTATTTTCTCCGGATCTACTCCGTATTTTTCCTTTATACCTTCTTCATCGTAGACTTTAACCTCAGTTACCCCCTTAATAGTAGTCATTATCTTAGTATGGGGAGAGATAAGCTGGAAAGCATCTTTATCTCCGGTAACAATAATGGTATCACAGTTTCTTTTTTCTGCTTCTTTCGCTAGAGTACCAATAACATCATCTGCCTCATATCCTTCTTTTGAACAAGTGGCAATATTATAATTATCGATAATTTCTCTAATCAGAGGAATTTGGCTAATTAATTCGTCGGGCATTTTCTTCCGATGGGCTTTGTATTCTTTAAACTCTTTGTGCCGAAAGGTTGGAGCAGGCGTATCAAAAGTAATTACCATATATTCTGGTTTCTCTTCTTCCAATAACCTGATTAATATCATAGTAAACCCATAAACTGCATTAACTACCTGGCCATAAGTGGTAGTTAATTGTGGTAAGGCATAAAAAGCACGATAGAGCAAACCTTGTCCATCAACCAAAATAAATTTTTTCCTGTTATCCATAACTTTCTTCTTTCATTCTATTTTTTCTTGACAATAAATATCACTTAACCTATAATTTTTAAACAGAGATACCCAAATGCCGAAGTGGCGAAATTGGTAGACGCACTGGACTCAAAATCCAGCGAGCCTCACAGCTCGTGTCGGTTCGACTCCGACCTTCGGCACCA
>DPXH01000050.1:0-1191 GCA_003527405.1 Candidatus Sediminicultor tertius
ATAAAAATAATATTAATCAGTTTATCCCCCACACCATAAGCGGCAATAACGGTTTCCGGATTATTCACTCTACCAATGATAGCCATAACCAGCACGAATCCAAAGGCAGTAGTCGAATGCCCTATCGCCGCCGGAAGTCCTATTTTGAAGATTTTTTTCAGCCATTTCCAAACCGGGATCAGACCATTTAAGGTTATTTTTATCCCTTTTGTCCCTCTAAAAAGGAGATAGAGAGATATGGAGGCAGCTATACCCTGACATATTACGGTAGCCAGTGCTGCTCCCAGTACACCTAAATGAGGGAAACACCACCACCCAAAGATTAAAAAGGGATCGAGTATAACATTTAGAGTAACAGTGAAGAGGTTTATATACATTGGGGTTATGGTATCACCTTTAGCAGAGAGAATACTCTGAAAGGTGAAAGCGATAAACATGAATGGCATTCCCCAGAAGATAAGCCGCATATAAGTTATAGCTGTCCTGGTGACGGTAGCTGATTTAGTAATAAGAGGCACCAGATAAGGGGTTAATATAAATCCGAATACAGCAACTATCAATCCAAATATAATGGAAAGAGAAAGCATTTGACTGGCAACCATATTGGCATTTTTCTTTTCTCCTGCTCCGGTATATTGAGAAACGAGAGCCACCCCAGCTATTCCAAATCCGAAGGAGAGAGCAATGAGGAACCAGATTATTGGCCAGGAAATTTGTAAACCGGCGACTGCTTCCCCGCTTTCTGCCGGTGGAAGATGCCCCAGCCAGAAAGTATCAGCAAGATGGTATAAAGTATGTAATAACTGAGAAATCATCACCGGAAAGCTTAATAAAAACATAACTTTTAGGGGATTGCCGGTTAAGATCTCTTCACGGGTAACTTTTCTCATTCTCACTCCTTCTTCTTGAATGTTCGCACTTTATAATATAACAATTTTTCCTCTATTATACAATTTCTATCTCGACATGTTCTCCTTTTTCTTCTTCCACTACATCTACAATTTTACCGGTAAATTCCGGGTCATTCATCGCTTTGTTGAGTTCATCCATATCGATTGGTATCTCTTTCCCTTCTACATTGATTGTATTCTTGCCCAACTTGCTGGCGAGATTTATTCCCCAATTGACTAAGCTGAAAGGAATGGTGACATTTACCTGAGGTTTGTCTCCTTTGGTGACACGGATTTTTAA
>DPXH01000050.1:1510-4517 GCA_003527405.1 Candidatus Sediminicultor tertius
AATCTCTTTTTTTTTGTGGAGAGAGGAGTGGTCTCCTCTTCTTCTTTAGTTTCCCTTAAAGCCTCCAGAAGCTCCGCCGCTTCATCATCATTAATCTTCCCTTCTTTAAGCATTTCCAAAACTTTTTTAATTTCTTCTTTCATTTTTTTTAAACTCCTTTTTTAATTTAATTTTAATATTTTTATTTATTGTTTTATTTCTTTTATTAATTTTATCGCCTCGGCAGCGGTAATTTCTCCACTTTCCAGGGTATCTAAAATCTCTTTTTCCTTCAGCCCCTCACTTTCACTAAATAATCCCAGGGTAATTAGCAATTTATCCAAACGATTTTTTACAGTAGGGTAGGAGATACCCATCCTCTCCTGAACTTCTTTAATATTTCCCCTGGAGCGAAGAAAGGCAATTAAAAATTTACTGTCTTCATCAGAGAGAGATAGAAGTTTATTTATAGGGAATTCTCCCTGAATTGTAGTGCTGCATTTAGGACATCTTAACTCTGTAATCTCCAGCGTAGAGTTACAGGCCGGGCAAAGAGTCGGAATTTTCTTCATTATTCACCTCCATATTAATATTATCAATCTTATTATTAATAATATTAATATAATAGTTTAATAATGTCAAGAAAATAATTAAAAATGTTATAAAATATATTTAATTTTGATATTTATAATGAAAGCGTTATTCCTGCATCAAGCGCGAAATGACAAAATGGTATATTTCCTTAAAATTTACTGCCTTAGATAGTGGTAATTTTAAGATATATTATTATATTTTTGGTTAGATAGTAATTAGTTTGAAATTGAAGCCCAACTAATTAACTAAGTAACTAACTAACCAGCTAACTAATTTTCTACTCGATATAAATAGTTTTCTTGCAATTAAATATTTATTTACATAAAATGAATACATTAATTAGAGAAAAAATAATTTTTTAACTTTAAGGACTGAGGGGAATGTAATTTGAAAATATCTGTTTCTCAAGAAAATTTAAATACCATATTTGGAATATTGGCCATATTATTTTGGGGGACTACTATTGCCTTTTCCCGAAGTCTGACAGAGCAGTTAGGGCCTTTAACTGCCGCTTCCTGGATATATTTACTGAGCGGTATCTGGGGTTGTATCTACTCGATTAGTAAATCGGGAGGAATTAAAAAAACCTTCCAGCTTCCTATTTTATATTTAATCGGCTGCGGAGCTTTGTTTATCATTTATACAGTATCTCTTTATCTGGCTGTTGGTTTAGCTTTTAGCCGTGAACAGGTTATTGAGGTAAGCATTATTAATTATCTATGGCCAGGTTTGACTCTGGTCTTTTCCCTTCCTATTTTGCATAAGAAGGGGCGAATAACTTTAATTCCCGGGGTAGTTCTGGCTTTTAGCGGTTTTTATCTGGCTACAGTAAACAGTGGAATGTTTTCCTGGGAGGTATTCAAAGGGAATTTTCAAGTAAATTATTTTCCTTATTTATTAGCTTTTGTGGCTGCTATTTCCTGGGGGCTTTATTCTAATTTAGTTCGCCGCTGGGCTGGTCACACCGAAGGTGGAGCTGTGCCCCTCTTTCTTTTGGTTACCGGGTTAATTTTAACTACAATAAGATTTATGTTCCCCGAAGAATCTTCCTGGACGGCACGTGTAGTAGCGGAACTTTTATATATGTCTGTTTTCCCCACTTTTTTAGCTTATTTCTTCTGGGATAGGGCTATGCGGAAAGGAAAAATTATTCTGGTTGCTTCTCTTTCCTATTTTACCCCCTTGCTTTCTATAATTATCAGTTCTTTATATCTTCAGGTGGTAATTAAGCCCAGCCTCTGGATAGCCTGTGGCTTGGTTATTGCAGGAGCTGTTATCTGTAAATTTTCTATTATTGATAAAACCCCAAAAAAGCTTGTCCTTAAATAAATTAAAAGTTAATAGGGCACCTTAACAGGCGGGCCTACCCTGGTGATGTCCGTCCTACGGTTACTTATCTCGGGCAGACACAAGGTCTGCCCCTACACATGGCTTCTAAATTCTGATTCTTTCTTTCATAACTATACGCTATATGCTATACGCTATCCGCTATTAAGGGCGTATGCAATACACCCCTACAATAATAGATTTCTATTACTCCTTTTAAGTTTAGTTAAATTAACGCTGCCATACATATCGTTTTTTTTGATTATTTTTTTTCAAAAAAGAAGGATTTTTAAAATAAATGTAGTAATAGTATTAATAGAGGATAATTTAAAAATAAAAATCCAAATGCTTCTTTTGAGGAAAATTTCTTTGGATTGCAAAAAGGGAGGTGAGATGGAGGAAAAAATTAACGGAAATAGTTGTTTAAACATTTTATATTTTTAGTTCTTTTTAGGGGGTGATCCTTGGGTTTAAATATATAAATGAAATAAACAATTTTCCGAACCAGATAGCCTGTAATTTTAAATTATGGCTCCTGGTCGATAGGGTATGACGGGAAACGGTTATGCCTCCCATTACGGAAAGGAAAATTTAATGTAAAGTTAAATTTATCATTTTTTGAGAGGAGGTATTTGATGAAAGTATTAATTTTGGACCCGTTGAAATGTACCGGATGTCGCTCCTGTGAATATGCTTGTTCGTTTCAACATACCGGTGTTTTTAATCCCTTAGATTCAAGAATAGAAGTAAGTACTTTTCTTGAAGATTTAACTTTCGTACCTACTTTATGTCTGCAATGTGAAAAAGCCTACTGTGTAGAAGTATGTCCCACCCCGACTCTTACCAAAAATGACCAGACAGGTGTGGTAGATTTTAATAAAGACAAATGTATCGGATGTAAACAGTGTATTATTGCCTGTCCCTGGGGTTCAATAAAACTTAATTGTGTCGGGAAAGAGATAATTAAGTGCGATAATTGTGAGGGAGACCCAGTTTGTGTAAAAGTATGCAGTGCAAAAGCTCTTACTTTTGAAGAGGTTGAGGATGTTGTTCTTGCTAAACAAAAGGGGACAGCTGCTCGTCTTAAAGAGATTGGGAAAGATTTGGC
>DPXH01000072.1 GCA_003527405.1 Candidatus Sediminicultor tertius
ATCTTCTACTGGACCAGAACGAGGGAGCGGAAGAACAGGAGGAAGAGAAAGATTTTATAAATCAGCTTAACCCAAACTCCCTGGAAGTGTTAACCGATTGTTTAGTGGAACCCAGTTTAGCCGGAGCGGTTCCCGGGAGCAGATACCAGTTCATGCGGAAAGGTTACTTTTGTGTCGATCCTGATTCAGCATCGGATAAGTTAGTGTTTAACCGGATTGTATCTTTACGAGATAGCTGGGCTAAGATCCTCAAAGAAAATTAGAAGGAAAACTTGCGGCAGATTTATTTTTGATTACGAAAGCCAATGAAATTAGCAGTTATTCTGCATCAAATGAAAAATATAAGGATTATAGATCGAAGATACCAGATATCCGTGAATATTATGAAATAAGATATGGAAACCTCAAAAAATTTAGAGAATTGGAAAGTTGGAAATTTTAGGATGATCAATCTCTTTAAGCAAGAATTACAGGAGATATATTCTTTTTTTAATAACAATTATAAGGAAGCGGTTGTACTGTGCGCATCAACACTTTTCTTTGTTCTGGCAATTTGCCAACCGATAGGCACATCTTTGGTATTAAGTTATGCAGTATATTATGCGCTCCTTCCGATTCTTACTATTTTGATTATCTTGAGAAAAAATCCCCTTGATTTTGGCCTAAGATTCGGGGATTATAAGTTATGGAGTTTCTATGTAGCCATAACGGTGGTCATCGCTGTCCCGGTATTGTATATCGGCTCTCTTTTTTCTTCAGTAGACCAGTATTATACTAAACCTTTTGATTACTACAGTTTTTTCACTCAGATGGTCCCCCTTCTTTTTTTCTGGGAGTATATACTTCGTGGTTTTCTCCTGTTCGGACTTAAGGAAAGATTTAAAGAAGCCAGTATACTCATACAGATGGTTCCCTTTGTGCTTCTCCATATCGGAAAACCGGAAATAGAGATATTGATGTGTATCCCCATGGGATTGTGGTTCGGATATATTGCCTATCGGGGAAGATCGTTCTGGCCGGCCTTTATCACCCATACTTTCATTAACTTTACCCTTAAATATTTTGTGAATTTTTAATGGTAAATTAGAAAAAGACAATCAGTAACCCTTTAATAAGTAAACTAAAGGATTTTTAATTATTTAATTATAAAAAGAAGGATTTTAATGGATTTTATTGAATTATAAAATATAAGTAGTTTTTTCAAAAAAATTAAGCCCTTAAATTTTAAGAAAGTATTCTTTTTTTGAGAAAAGTTTTAAGGGGGAAGAAATTAGAGGTGAATTGAAGAATGGAAAGAACATTGGTGTTAATAAAGCCCGATGCCGTTAAAAGGGGTCTGGTTGGGGAAATTATTACGAGATTTGAAAGAGTGGGACTAAGCCTGGAAGAAATGAAAATAGTAAATGCTGCTACTGAAATTGTCGAACAACACTATCCCGATGATAAAAATTGGATTAGATCTATTGGTAAAAAGACTTTAGACACTTACCAAAAATATAATTTAAATATTGTAGAGGATTTAGGTACTGATGATGCCCTGAAAGTTGGTAATCTGGTTAGGAAATGGTTGATTCATCAAATAACTTCAAAGCCGATAATTGTAATTATCTTAAGCGGAAACCATGCTATTGAAGTTGTAAGAAAAATAGTCGGGAATACGGTTCCTCTTTTTGCGGAATTAGGAACAATAAGGGGTGATTTTTCGATAGATTCACCCGATCTTTCTACCAAAGAAAAGCGGGCTTTACAGAATTTGGTTCATGCTTCAGCAACAATTAAGGAAGCGAAACGAGAAATTTCTCTTTGGTTTGAAGCCTGAGAATTGATGATAGGAAAATGTAAATTATAGTTGGTGTAAACTTTAGTAGGGCAGTTGGATTAAAAAGATTATACTTACATCTTTTTTCTACTTTCCCCTAATTTATTTTTTTTCTTTCTTGACCGATACTCGATACTATATACTCGATACTGATTTTAATATAGACAAGGCATAGAAAATATGCTAACATTATCTCGTTAAAAAGAGGGATACCACATTCACAATAATATTAATCTGTGTAATCTGATGGTAATCCGTTTAATCAATAATATTATGTTAGGAGGAAGTAATGAAAGAAAGAGTGGAAGCAGCTTTAAAGAAGATAAGACCATCTCTTCAGGCAGATGGCGGAGATGTTGAATTGGTAGAAGTGACTCCAGATGGAGTAGTAAAAGTAAAATTAAGCGGTGCCTGTGCGGGTTGTCCCATGAGAGAGATGACTTTACAGATGGGTATTGGCAGAGCATTAAAAGAAGAAGTCCCTGAAGTAAAAGAAGTCGTGGCCGTATAACAATAATCCAATAAAGCAATTACTGAAAAAATAAATATACATAGATGTAATAAGGGGTATGGTATTATAATATATCGTGCCCTTTATTATTTTTAAAGTTCGGTAAATAATTTCACTTCAAATACAGAAATCTTATTGGTGTAAGCTTTGGGTGAGATAGTTAGAAAAAGCCTTGATTTAATTGTAAAATGCGGTAGTTTTCAGTTATAATAAATATAATAATTATAATCCAAAAAGCAAATAAAATATAATGTAGAGGCACGATGCATCGTGACCACAGAAAAAATGGGTAATAATATAGCGAGGGCACAATTCATTGTGCCCTTACAATTCAATTATAACCAACAAATCTAAAATTATTTACGATACATACACTGTATATATATTTTGCTATTAAATATTTTTTAGTTTTTTGGGGAATAACCATATTTTAAAAGAAGCATTATTAATCTATAAATTTATATTAGCCCTAAAATGTTTTAGGATGGTAATTAATGAATAAAGCTACGGTTAAAAAATTGCATAAAAAAATATCTAAAAGGATTTTGCACGCGCAAATATTGGATGACATCTCTTTAGATAAAGAGTTGGTTAGAAAATATATAGAAGATCCTCTATTTTTAAAACAATTAACCTCTATGGTAAAAAATAAAGATTATAGTTGTCGTGCAGTATATTTTTTGTGCAAAGGCCTGCTTGTCGATATAGACAAAAAACATAATCCCGCCAACTGGCTTTATCGGGTGTTTCAGTTTGCCCTATCTAAATCTTTCCCTGAAACAGTAGACCTATCTGTTAAGGATATCTCCCCTGATTGCCGAAAAACTTTCTTGCTCTATTTAGAATTTTTAAGAGTAGTTTCAAATTTCCAAAAGTCGTCCGGTGATTCTACTTTTCACGGTAAATATCCCCTTAATTTTTTAACCCCTGAGGAAAAAAACAAACTGGAGAATCCTGTTGAATATAAAAGATTCTTAAAAGCGTTTAATGATGAGTATATCTATGAGATGATGAAATTAAGCCAGGAAGTTTTAAAGTACAATACTCTTGACCATATATGCGGGGTAAACCGGATTGCTCTATTTATCGGCAGGCAGTTATATAATCTGGGTCTTCCCGTGGATTTGGGGAGGATTTCCGGAGCAGCAGCAGGACATGATATCGGAAAATACGGATGCAAGGGTATAGAAGTAGAAAGGACTCCCTATTTACATTATTACTATACCGATATGTGGTTTGAAAAACATAATATCCCTTATATCGGACATATTGCAGTCAATCATTCTGTTTGGGATTTGGAACTGGATAATTTGCCCCTGGAATCACTTATATTGATTTATTCTGATTTTCGGGTTAAAAATGCGAATAACGGTCCCAAAGAGGAGATGAGAATCTTTAGTTTAAAAGATTCATTTCAAGTAATTTTAGATAAACTGGACAATGTCAATGAGAAAAAAAGAAAAAGATATTGCCATGTTTATGAAAAATTAAAAGATTTTGAAGATTACATGATAAATTTAGGGATAAATGTAGATGTAGAGAGTAAAGAGAGGAGCTCTTGTAAAAAAGATAGAAACCCGCATTATCCTCTTATGCAGGGTCAAGAAGTTATCCAAAATATAAAATTTTTGTCCATAGAACATAATATAAATTTAATGCACGAACTTCGAGATGAATCTTCTCTTAATTCACTTTTAGAATTAGCTCGAAGCGAAAAAGACTGGAACAATCTACGGGAATATCTGCAAATATTTAATGAATATTCCACCTACCTGACTCAAAAACAGAAGATGATTACCCTGAGATATTTATACGAACAGTTAACTCATCCGGAAGATGAAATAAGAAGGAGGAGCGCAAAACTTATCGGTTTACTGATTGCCAGTTTTGACGAAGATTACCGCAAAGAGATCCCTCAGAATGTTACCCTTAAACCTCCCGCGATTACCAGTGTTAATTTATTGGAAAGATATTTAAAATATTTTTTACAGCCGAGCCATAAAAAGATTGCTCTTCATCAATCTCGAATTATTGATAGTGCTGAGAATATGATCTCTTCTCTTTTTTCTAACTGTCGCAATAATCATCAGATAAGCAATTACAGAAAAAGCATTTTAAAACACTATAAAAAAGACCTGTATACCGATGAAGAAATTCAACTGTGTTTGATAAAAACCGCCAAACATATATCAATCTGCTCAGATGAAAAATCTTTAAAGGTATTATTTGATTATATTATAAAGATGTTACAGAAGGAGAATCACAATCTTAGACTTACTGCTTTAGAGGTAGTCTATGATTTAATACCTCAAATTGATAAAAATTTTAGATTTATAAATAACTTAAGAAAAATATTTACCGGAAATATTTCCGTCTCAGAGCTCCCCGCCGAAAATTATTTAAATATGAAGATAGTTGAATTATTAGATTTGGATGAAAGTATTGTAAAAAAGTACATCGAATTTTATCGGAGAGATATAGAAAAGGTACAGTATATATTTCTAAGCAACCTTAAAACTTCAACCAGTGGAATAATTAAGAAAATTCAGATAGAACTTTTATTAGAACATACCTTAAAGAGCAAGCAGGAAGAAATCTATACCGCCTTGCATTTTTGTAATATTTTGAAAGTTAGCGGCATAGAAGATATTAGAAATTTGGCCGGTAAAACCCTGGTAAATTTAATGCCTTCCTTATCTTTCCAACAGAGGAACGATATAGCCATTGAACTATTGCGGGCCTTAGAAATGGAAGATTATCAATTTACTAAATATATTCCTTACTATTTGGGTCAATTAATACTCTATCTTACGCCTAATGAGTTAGAGGAACTTATTGATGATTTAATAGAAAAAATCAAACAGTCAGATCCCAAATTAAGCTCATTGCTGCTTAGAACCATCGGTATAGCCATTGCTAATTACCCTAAGTACCGGGAAAGATTTTCAGAAGAAGAGAAATCATACGAAAACAGACTTGGCAAGATGATTGGTATCCTTTTGAACGGCTTTGTACACTATAATTTAAAGGTGAAACAGGCAGCATTCAGAGTTATCGGTAAGGAAATATTTGGCTCAAGACATCTCAGCATAGAAGAGAAGAATCATATATTTAAACTTATAGCCAAAAAAATTCTTACTCTGTTAGCTCCCGTAAATAAAGAAGGACTGATGTTTTTAATAAATTGTATCGGACTTAAGTATATGTATAAATTTATCTCTGATTATAATTTTTATAAGGGGAGCATAAACCTTGAAATCCCGAACAAAATAGCTTTCTTCCCGGGAGCCTTTGACCCGTTTTCCTTAGGTCACAGAGAGATTGCCAGGGCAATAGAAAATCTTGGTTTTGAAGTATATTTGGCTGTTGATGAGTTTTCCTGGTCAAAAAGGACTCAACCCCACCTCTTCAGAAAGAATATAATAAATATTTCGATTGCCGATGAACTTAATGTATATTTATATCCTGAAGATTTACCGGTTAATATTGCCAATCCGGATGATTTAAAGGCTTTGAGGGAAAATTTCCCCTATTCCGAGGTGTATATTGTAGTAGGCAGTGATGTGATATTAAATGCCTCTGCTTATAAAAAGAAAAAAACAGAAAATTCAATCCATACTTTTCCCCATATTGTTTTTGATAGAAAGGCTTCAAATTCTACCGAGGAAGAAAAGAAAAAAGTTCAAATACCAATTGAAAGCATCGGAGAAAATACCTTTAGACTTAACCTTGCTACTCGTTATGAAGAGGTAAGTTCAACTCAGATAAGAAATAATATAGATGAAAATAGAGACATTTCCAGATTTATTGACCCTTTAGCCCAGAAATATATTTACGAAAATAGTTTATACCAGAGAGAGCCCCAATATAAGCGTGTAATACAGACTATCTCTACCGATGTGCAGGTAATTGAAGATATTACCCCGGATTTAATAAAAGAACTTTGCCAGAAAATACTTTTCAAATATAATCGAAATAAAGCATCTAAAAAATTGCTTGAGTTTACTCGTAAATTAAACCCGAGAATTCTACTATTGCGTGATATCCGCCATAACGGAAAGATATTGGGTTTTTCGGCCTTTCACTGGGTTCGTTCAAATATTCTTTTCCAGGAGTTCAAGGACAATTTAATTTCTGAGTATATCCGGGAAAATGCGGTTGGCCGCACTATAGTTATTGATGGTATTTTTACCATAAGTGATATGGAAAATAGATCAGGGCTGGAAAGCCTTGATCAGGTTATTCTTACCGAAACCCTTTCTTTTTGTATAGAGAAAGATTACGATTATGCGATTTTCAGAAATGTATTAGATGATTATCCCTTAACTTCTTTAAACGAGAATTTAGAACTTATGGGGTTTTATCGCTTGCCTTTCAGCGATAAAGATAATCCGGTATTTGTAGTGAATATGAGTAAACCTTGTATAGTCAATCTGGATACCGAGACAATCATAAAGGAACCTTTCTGCCAAAATTTAAGCATCAAAAAATCAGTTATAGTATCCCGTAAACGATTATTAAGATCGTTTACTACTTTTTATCCCGGAAATGTTGTTTTACCATTTAATATAAATTTAATAAATCAGGCTATTGTAAAGAAAATTTGTAAGATAAATGATGTTTCGACAACGCCGCTAACCCCCCGAACTTTAGGAAAGTCAATGTGTGTGCCCTTTGGGAAGATACTACATAAAATGGTAGTACCTAATACGGTAACCAAATCTCTCCATACAGAAAAAATATTTGCTTCCGATATGAGAAGTTTTGAGATTGATGCCTTCCCCAATTATATGAGTCTGGAAAATCAGGTAAAGGTGATTCATTCATTTGATATGCCCGTAATTCTTATTGATGACTATTTGCATAAAGGATATAGAATAAAGACCCTTGAGCCCCTGTTTAAAGAATATGATATTAAAGTCAAAAAGATAATTGTGGGGGCACTATCCGGTAGCGGGAAAGAGATAGCAACCATATTAAATAGAGATGTTGATTGTGCCCACTTTATTCCCAATCTCAGGCTTTGGTTTAATGAAAGTGAATTGTACCCCTTTATTGGCGGAGACGCATTAAAGAGAAAAATAAGGACTCAGGGAAATTTAGTTAGATCTATTAATCAGATACTACCCTATACTTTCCCTTCATTTATTAAAAATGTTTCTGCAAAAACCGTCTACAATTTTTCCGAAGTTTGTATTGAAAATGCTTTAACTATATTAGAAGCTCTGGAAAATGAATACCAGGTAATTCAACAAAGGAAATTGACGCTCGATCATTTAGGAGAAGTAATTATTTATCCCCGATATCCTGACCAGGGAGAAGATATGGAGTATAATTTAAATCTTAGCCCTTCTCATTACTTGGGAAATAGCCTTGAACTTTTACGAAGAACCAAAGGGATAGCAGACAGAGAAAGGTGAGGACAAAATTCGTATCTCGTATCCCCGTTTTCACGGGGACAAGTCTTGTGAATCGTATCTCGTTTAGGATTAGTTTGTTGGTTAGTTGGTTAAGAAAAAAGAAGAAAGAATGAAATACGTATTATAATGTAGGGACACGATGCATCGTGCCCAAAGGACTTGACTGTCTCTGAATTAAGGTAGGGGTTCGATTCATCGAACCCGTTAAAGAAATTACCAAATAACCCGGGGCGGATAAATCCGCCCCCTACAGGATAAATATGAAAATACATAATCTTTACGGGGAGAAAAATCAAAGATGTTCTTCTATAAGCTAAAAGATAGGATACTAATTTCCCAATCGGAATACAGTGAATTAAATAGAATATCCGAAAGCGAAGCCAAAGAGAGCAAAGAAATAATTTATATACTTAACCGGATAAACCCCTTAAAATCCAGAAGATATTTTAGCATTACCGACCCCTCCCTAATTTTTTTGAAAGAAGAGGGTATCCACCTGCTGCAAAAATCCAAGAAGATTGATTATGATTTACCCTTATGGCTTAATCAAAGAATAAAAGAAAAAAGAGTGAGTTCACTTAATACCGAATATCCTAACTGGCAAGAGGTATTAACTTATAAATTTCCCTCCCGGTGGAAAGTGAATATTGTAGGATTGGGTGATGTAGGAGGGGCTCTCCTTACCGGTTTGAGATTATTGGGAGGAAGTTGTATTGAATCTATCGGAATATATGATAAAAATATAAAGGCGATAAAAAGATGGGAATTAGAGGCAAATCAGATATTTTGTCCTTTTACTGATTACCAATTCCCTGAGGTTTACCAGTTAAGAGAAGAGAATATTTTTGATTGTGATATGTTTGTATTTTGCGCAACTGTAGGAGTTCCTTCTTTGGGAGAAGAACAGGAAGATGTGAGAATGAAGCAGTTCGAAGGGAATTCTAAGATAATCTCTGATTATGCCCGAAAAGCCCGGGAAAAATCGTTTAAGGGGATATTTGCAATTATCTCAGACCCGGTAGACTTATTGTGTAAAGCTGCTTTTCTAACCGGCAATAAAGATGCAAGCGGAGAGTTTGATTTTAAAGGATTGGCAGCAGACCAGATAAGAGGGTATGGGTTAGGAGTGATGCATGCCCGGGCAGTCTACTACTCAAAACAAAATCCTGAAACTGCTGAATACAATCGAGAAGGGAGGGCCTTTGGTCCTCATGGCCGGGGTTTGGTAATTGCTAACAGTTTAAAAAAATATAACGAAAGTCTTTCAGAGATGCTTACCGGTCAGACCGTAAAAGCAAACCTAAAAGTAAGGGAGACCGGTTTTAAACCTTATATCGCACCTGCCTTATCTTCCGGGAGCTATCCCCTTATTGCCACTATGAGTGGAAAATGGCATTATAGTGCAACCTTTATGGGAGGGGTATTTATGGGAGCAAAAAATAGATTGCTCAAATCAGGGACTGAAATTGAAAGGGTAGACCTTCCGGATATTTTAGTAGAAAAAATTAAGAAAAGTTATCAGGAATTGGGTAATATCTTATAATAATTAAAAATTTAAACCGAAAAGCGAAAAACCATAATTCAAAGCGCAAAACTTTTTCTTTCGATAATAAATTTTAAATTTTAAGCTATGGTTTTGCGTTTTACGGTTTTTGTTATATAACAATTAACGACAAGAGGGAATTATTTTATGGAAAATATTTTTTTGATTATGCCGGGAAAAGTATCGGATAGTTTTGCCGAGATTGTCAAAATAGCCACTGAAAATTGCCCATTAAAAATTATAAAAACTGTTAAGGATCTTCCCGTTGATTTACAAAATAAAAAGATTATATTTGCTATTGAATTAGATGAATGCGGATTTAATCTCCCTCTGTTTGAGATGCTTTTAAAATTAAAGAAAAGGGGAGATAATGTTCTTTCAGGTTCAAGAGCAGTCATTATAATCCAAAGTTCGAGTGAGTTATTTACCAAGAGCACCGCTCAGAAGATGATTTTTCTAACCAATCAGATGGGGTGCCGGTTCCCCGGTCATCCGGTTGTAGAGGCCACTTATAATCTTAATAATTTTCTTACCTGGCAAAAAATATATAACCTGCCTCTTGTAGAGATTTACCGAGAACGGGCCAGGGAATTAGTAAAAAAATTAAAAGATGAGAACTTAAAATTAATTAATAGACCGAAGATACTTGTATTGCATTCGAGTTTGTTTAAGACATCTAATACTCTTATGCTCTGGAAGATGGTAAAAGAAAGCCTTGGCGGGGAAGATATAAGAGAACTCCACGTAGAAAATGGAACTGTGGTAGATTGCCGGGGGTGTTCTTATAAAACCTGTATTCATTACAGTGAAGAAAAAAGCTGTTTTTATGGGGGGATTATGGTAAAAGAAATTCTTCCTGCGATAGAAGAGGTTGATTGTATCATCTGGTTATGCCCCAATTATAATGATGTAATATCCGCAAAGCTTATGGCAGTTATAAATAGGATGACTGTACTTTATAAGAGAGTGAAATTTGGGGATAAAACTCTATTTTCCCTTGTGGTTTCCGGAAATTCAGGGAGTGATTGTGTGGCTAAACAGCTAATAGGGGCTTTAAATATTAACAAAGGATTCAGACTGCCTCCTTATTTTGCTTTAACTGCTACTGCCAATGACCCCGGGTCAATAATGAATGTCCCGGGGGTAGACCAAAAAGCAAAAGAATTCGCTGAAAACATAAAAAGAGAGATTAAAAAATAAAGAGATTTAATTTGTATTATGCAGAAGAAAGATATTAAAAATTTTAGCTTAAACGAACTTCAGGAAGAGGTTAAAAATTTAGGGGTTGAAAGATATAGGGCAGCTCAATTATTTAATCTGCTTTACAAAAAGGGCATAGAAGACTTCAGAGATATGCTGAGCCTACCAGCAGCATTTAGGGAATTACTTCAAGAAAATTTTTACATAAGCAAGATGGAGCTGGTAAATTTAGCCAAATCGAAAGACCAAACCGAAAAATATTTATTTAAGTTAGAAGATGGAAATTTAATAGAAAGCGTTCTCATATTTTCTGGTAAAAGAGTGACCGAATGTATATCTTCCCAAATCGGCTGTAAATATAACTGTTTGTTTTGTGAAAGCGGCAAAAAAGGTTTTACCAGAAACCTTACGGTTAGCGAGATTTTAAATCAAGTTTTATTTGTAAAGAAAAAGATCGAATCTAATCTCAATAATATTGTATTTATGGGTATTGGTGAGCCTTTAGATAATTATGATAATGTGGTAAAAGCCATCTGTATATTGAATTCTAAAGATGCTTTCAATATCGGGGCAAGAAAGATTACCATTTCTACCTGTGGGGTAATACCGGCTATAAAAAGGTTACAAGAGCGTAATTGGCAGGTGGAGTTATCAGTTTCTCTGCATGCTCCGGAGAATAAACTAAGGTCTTACCTGATGCCGGTAAATAATATGTATCCCTTACCCGATCTGATAGAAGTATGCAGGAATTATGCGGAAAAAACTAAAAGGCAGATTACTTTTGAATATATTTTAATCAAAGGAGTGAATGATTCACTGATTTACGCAGATAAATTAGCTAAACTGATTGGCGGATTTAATTCTAAAGTAAATCTAATTACCTTTAATCCTGCGCCCGATTCTTTACTGCAGGCACCCGGTATTTCCCAAGTCAAATCCTTTAAAAATAAGCTGACAGCCGGGGGAATCCCAACCACTATAAGAATATCAAAGGGTGATGATATCTCTGCTGCCTGTGGACAGCTAAAGAGCCTGCACCTAAAATAAGTTACCAGGGTATAGGCGATACGCCCCTATTTTTTACCTGTTATCCGATACTTGTTTTCACAAGAAGGGCAAAGGTAGGCGCACGATGCATCGTGCCCCTGATAATCAGAATACAATAATATAAGAAGGGCACAATTCATTGTGCCCATACAAAATAGCACCTGATTTCTTTATTTTCTTTCTTTCCCTATTATTTTTTAACCAGCTAATCAGGTAACCAACTAACCAAATAACTAATTCCTAACGCAATACGCAATACGCAATACGCAATACGAAAATATTCTTGACTTTATAAACATATCTGATATACTTTTAACGAAGATAATGTTAGCTAACGGGCCCATAGCTCAGCTGGCAGAGCAACCGGCTCATAACCGGTCGGTCCCTGGTTCGAATCCAGGTGGGCCCACCAGAAATTGGTAATTATTAATTTTATTGATAATAGATAATACAGGTAGTGTGGAATTTATGATAAAACAAAAAATTATAAAAATACCAGAATATTATAAAAACCTTACTTCTTTTATATAAGAAGTAAGGTTTTTTTGTTTTAAAGGGCTTTACAGCTGTGAAGAGAGGAGGAAGGAGTTATTAATGGAAGAACAATATGATATCCTTTTGGAATTACAGAAAATCGATATTGATATCGATAAAGAAGAGAAAAAGAAGAGAAGTCTTCCTTCAATAATAGCAGGGATCACCAAAAAGATTCAGGGGATAAAAGATAGTTTAAAAAATAAGAATGAAGATTATAAGAGTTTGCAGATTAAATTGAAGAGAAAAGAATTGGATTTAGCTGAAAAATCTAATAAAATTAGCAAACATCAGGAGGATTTATACGGAGGGAAGATATCTGATATAAAGGAGCTTAAACAGATACAGAAGGTCATAGCCAAGTATGAAGAAGAAAAAAATGGTATTGAAGAAGAAATTTTGGACATTATGGAAGAAATAGAAGATCTTAATAAATCAATTTATAATCTCGAAGAAGATTTGAAAGGCAAAGAGAGAGAATTCAAAAAGTGCCAAGAGGAAATAGACTCAGCAATGATAGTAATTGAAAAGAGCACGAGTTCTTTAAATATCAAAAGAGAAGAAATATTAAATAAAATAACCGATAGCCGCCTTTTAAAAGAATATGAACTTTTAAGAAAAGAGAAGGGCGGAAAGGCTATTATGGAAGTTGACGGTTCTATCTGTCCGGGCTGTTATCTCGACCTCCCCAGCGATGTTATTTATCAATTAGAAAAGAATCGTAAAATAATAATTTGTCCCAATTGCAGCCGAATTCTAATCTGGAAAGATTAACTCAAACCTCGATACGAATTTTTTCTGATTCTCGGTTTCTATTATCTTTGCGAGATACGTTCACGAGATACAATTTCGTTGTTCGTATCTAGTATCTCGAAAGAAAAATAAATTCAAATACACAACTTTTTTAATTTTTAAATATTTTAACTATTTATTTCTTTGCGAGATACGATTCACGAGATACGAGATACGCATTAAGTTAATTGACTTTATCAGGTTAAAATGATATTTTAAAATTGAAAAAAAGAATATTTGATAAGTAGGTCAGGTAATCGCGGAAGAAATAACATTTCTTCCGAGGAAAGTCCGAGCTCCATAGGGCAGAGTGCTGGGTAATCCCCAGTGAGGGTAACCTTAAGGAAAGTGCTACAGAAAATACACAGCCGGGAACTCTATTTTGAGTACTCGGTAAAGGTGAAAAGGCAGGGTAAGAGCCTACCAGTTGTTAGGTGACTAACAAGCTTAGTAAACCCCACTCGGAGCAAGACCAAATAGGAAGAGCTGTGGTGGCCCGCTGAATCTTCGGGTAGGTCGCTAGAGATGTAAGGTAACTTACATCCCAGATAGATGATTACCACCCTTATAAGGGGACAGAACTCGGCTTATACGATCTACTTATCAAAATAAATTAATATAAAGACATACGATAAAACATTTTATTGTATGTCTTTTTTTATTTTATCCCATCCAGATATTCTTTGTGAGAATTAACTTAATCACTGAAAATGGGTCGGAAATACGCTCAGAAATAGCGTATCTACTATAGAGAAGACGCTAAATATGGGGTTTTTTAAAATTTTTTAAAAAAAATTAAATTATTTTCAAAAAAAAAGAGGGTTTTTTAAAAGAATGTAGTATACTATATGTAGTGGAGCAAAGTGGAGCAAAGTGGAGGATATAATATAAAGGAGATTTTATGTTTTTAGGACAGTATGAGCACTCTATCGATGAAAAGGGAAGAGTGATTGTGCCGGCAAAATACCGGGAATCTTTGGGTGATAATTTTATTATCACTTTCGGTCTCGATACTTGCCTTTTTGTGTATCCTCTGGAAGAATGGAAAAATTTATCAGAAAAAATGAAACAGCTTCCCCTGGGGCAGAGAGATGCCCGGGCATTTAAGCGGATACTATTTTCCCGGGCCACTGATTGCACCATGGATAATCAAGGCAGAGTCATTATTATGAAATATCTGAGAGATTACGCCCGGATTAATAAAGAAATTATAATTATTGGTGTTTCAGATAGGGTAGAGATCTGGAGTAAAGATGTATGGCAAAAATACTCTAAAGAGGTTGAAGGCTCATATGAGGATATTGCCGAAAGAATATATGAACAAGAAGGGTAATCTATGGTAAATTCCTTTCACACTCCTGTGTTAACAAAAGAGATCTTAAGTTATCTAAACATAGAGAAAGGAGGTGTTTATATCGATTGCACTTTAGGAGGTGGAGGACACTCCAAAGCCATTTTGGAGAACATTTATCCCCACGGCTTAGTAGTCGGCATCGACCAGGATATAGAGGCAATTGAAACAGCAAAAGAAGAACTGAAAAGGTATATCGATAAAGTAAAATTAGTTAAAGGTAATTTTAAAAATTTAGAAGGAATTCTATCAGACTTAAAGATTGAAACAGTTTCGGGGATAGTCTTTGATTTAGGAGTGTCCTTCCACCAATTAAAAGAGAAAGAACGAGGATTCAGCTTTAAAAAAGACAGTCATTTAGACATGCGGATGGATCTAACCCAAAAATTTAACGCTGATACCCTGATAAATAGTTATCCGGAAAAAGATTTAACTGAAATATTTGAAAAATACGGAGAAGAACGGTTTTCCGGGAGGATTGCCCGTTTAATCGTAACAGAACGAAAAAAGAAAGCCATCACTACCACCAAGCAGTTAGCTGATTTAGTAGTAAGGTCTCTTCCCAGGGCTAAAAAAAGACGCACCTGGAAAATTCATCCGGCAACCAGGGTTTTTCAGGCTATCAGGATTGAAGTAAACCAGGAGCTTAAAGCCCTGGAAAGCGGGCTGAATCAGGCAATTATGGCTTTAAAGGATAAGGGTAGGATATGTGTTATTTCCTACCATTCATTAGAGGATAGGATAGTTAAACACCTGTTTAAGGAAACAGAAAAAGAAGGGAAAGAACAAAAGAATTACGGATTGAAGATTATAACTAAAAAACCGATTAGACCTTCTTCGGAGGAAGTAAGGGATAACCCCAAGGCAAGAAGCGCTAAACTGAGAGTAGCGGAGAAAATAATATCTGTAAATTAATTAGCGGCTAACGACTAATTAAAGGAGTGATGAAATATGAGAGGAAGTAGTGTTATAGCTACTGGAAATTACGAAAGTAAGAATACCTTAATTGTTTTTGGGTCATTTTTAATTTTAGTAATTCTTATCACTTCGATAATAATATTTTATATTTCTAATAATATTATATTAACTGAGTTGGGATACAAATTGATGAAGTTAGAAAATGAAAAGATAGCCTTGGAAGAAGAAAATAGAAAACTTGAACTTACCGTGGAGACTCTTTCTGCTTTAGATAGAATTGAAAAAATTGCCTGTAATCAGTTAGGAATGATTAGACCAAAGGAAGTGAAGTTTATTGCTTTAAGCCCCAAGACTAAGGTTAATTCCGGAAATGATACCGGGATAATCAGTAATAATTATGAAGAGAAAAAGAATTTTTGGGCAAGTTTTGACCTAAATAAGATAAATGATTTGATTTTAGGGGTATTAAAATAATATACTTGTAGCAGTATAGGTTAAAGAGGGCGGAAATAGTTGTTACCTTCCAAAGAAAAAAAAGAACGTATTATTTTTTTACTTATAATATTCATAATTCTTTATTTTTCATTAATTTATAGATTATATAACATTCAGGTTATTCAAACTGATAAATTTAAAGAAATTGCCCAACAAGAACACCTCACTTCTTTTTCTATTGAGGGAGAACGGGGCAACATCTATGATAGAAATTATAAAAAGTTAGCCGTGAATGTTAATGTTCAATCTTTGTTTGCCATCCCCTCTAAAGTTAAGAACCCCCAGGAAACTGCCCAAAAAATATCTTCAATATTAAATTTAAAAACAAGAGATGTGCTGGATAAATTAAACCAGAAAAAATCTTTTGTATGGATAAAAAGAAAATTAACCGAAACAGAAGTTGCAGAGATTAAAAAACTAAATTCAGAGGGATTAAATTTTTTAGATGAGAGTAAAAGGTATTACCCCAAAAATTATTTAGCTTCTAATTTAATGGGATTTGTGGGAATAGACAATCAAGGGCTGGAAGGTTTGGAATCATTTTTTGATAAAGAGCTAAAGGGGTTGCCCGGTTTGGTAGTTTTAGAAAGAGATGCTTCGGGAGGCAAGGTGCCTCTAAGCATCAAGGGATTAACTCCCCATAAAGATGGCCATTCAATTGTATTGACCATTGATGAGGTTATCCAATATATTACCGAAGAAGCATTGGATAAGGCTTTTCAAAAATCTAAAGCTAAAGCAGGAATTGCTATTGTAGTAGAGCCTAAAACCGGGGAAATTTTAGCAATGGCAGTAAAACCTTCTTATGACCTCAATTATTTTAATAAATATCCTCGTGATCTTTGGAGGAACAGGGCAGTAACCGATGCCTATGAGCCGGGCTCGACCTTTAAAATTATTACTATAGCCACCGCCCTGGAAGAAAAAGTAGTCAATTTAAATGACCAATTTTATTGTAAGGGATGGATAAAATACAATGGGACTATTTTTCACGATATACACCAACATGGCCCTCAAGACCTTACCGGTATAGTGAAAAATTCCTGTAATATAGGAGTAATTCAAACCGGGACGAGATTAGATGAAAAGGTTTTTGAAAAGTCGATCAGAAGGTTCGGGTTTGGTACATTGACTGAGATAAATTTACCCGGAGAAATAAACGGCCTGGTAAGAAGTACAAAGGATTGGTCCAAAATTTCCCTGGCTTCTCTATCTATAGGTCAAGAAATTTCCGTAACTCCCCTTCAGTTGATAATGGCTGTATCGGCTATAGCTAACCGGGGGACTTTGATGAAGCCGATGATAGTAAAGGAAATAATAGATTCTGAGCAAAATAAGGTTAAAATATTTAAACCAAAGCCGGTAAGACAGGTAATATCGGTTGATACTACTTTAACTATGACTAAAATATTAGAACAAGTAGTGAATGACGGAACTGGTACGAGAGCTAAACTTGCAGGATACCAAGCAGCAGGAAAGACCGGGACTGCTCAAAAATTTGATTTTTCTATCGGTAAATATTCTGAAGATAAATACAGCTCTTTATTTGTAGGCTATGTTCCTTCAGAGAATCCCAAGCTATCCATCCTGGTTTTATTAGATGAACCCAAGGGGAGTTATTACGGAGGGACAGTAGCTGCTCCTGTTTTCCAGGAGATTGCTTCCAAGGTTCTCCCTTACTTGTCGGTGCCGACGAATGAATAAGTATATCGTATATCGTAAAGAGAATAGAAGACAGAATTCAGAAGTCAAAATAGTATCACGTATCGCGTATCGCGCGAAGAAAAAAGCGGATAGCGTGGAGCGTATAGCATATAGTGTAGAGTAAAATTAGCGTATAGCGTAAAGGGAATATAGCGAAAAATTAAAAGCGCAAAGCGCAAAATCATAGCGCAAAACTAAAAATAAAAAAAGTAGTAGTTTATATAATTGTATTAAAAAATCTAAAACAAAAAATAAAAAGTGTAAAATTATACACTCTTCTGTCATTCCCACGAAAGTGGGAATCAAGTGTTAGAAGATAAAAAAAAGATGGATTCCTATTTTCATAGCCATGACAAAAGATATGAGCAATAAAAAAAGATAAGAAAAAAATGTTGTACAGAGTATTTTTTCCTATACGCTAAAAGCTGAATAGGTTTTAAGTTTTGAATTATGGTTTTTCGCTTTACGCTTTAAGTTTTTAGTTGGTCAAAACGTATCAAAAGACTGCCCCTGGCACGCATTGAAACGCAATACGCAATACGATATACTATATACGAGATTTAACTGGAGAACGGGCGTCTTATCTTTCATACTATACGCTAAACGCTGTACGCTATACGCTATTTATAATATTGAGGTATTTTTTATGAAGTTGAGTAAATTAATAACAAATTTAGACGCTAAGGAAATTATCGGTGATTTAAATTTAAATATCAAAGGAATTTATCATGACTCTCGGGAAATAAAGAGAGATTTTTTATTTATATGCATAAAAGGTTTTACTTCTGATGGACACGATTTTATCGAGGAAGCCATTAACCGGGGAGCGATTGCCCTGGTAGTAGAAAAAAAAATTCCTCCCCGGCCGGGTATTACCATAATCAGGGTAGATGATAGCCGTAAAACCCTGGCAATTTTGGCTAACCGATTTTACGGTTTTCCTTCAGGTAAATTAAAATTAATTGGAGTAACCGGAACAAACGGTAAAACTACCATCACCTATATGCTAAGAGCTATTTTTCAGGAAGCAGGTTTCAAGACCGGACTTCTGGGTACTGCTCAAAATATAATCGGTGATAATATTAACTCCTCTAAGATGACTACTATGGAATCGGTAGATTTACAGAAAACCCTCAAAGAAATGGTTGAACAGAAGAATGATTATGCCGTAATGGAAGTGTCTTCCCATGCCTTGCAATTATCCCGCGTAGAAGGATGCGATTTTGATGCAGCCATCTTTACCAATATCAGCAAGGAACATTTCGAAATCCATAAAAACTTTTCTAATTATTTAAAGGCCAAGAAAAAATTATTTTTAAGCTTAAATAGAAGCAGGAAAGAGGCTTCTAAAAAATTTGCCATAATTAATATTGACGAAGAGCACAGTAAAGATTTTATAGATTGTAATCAGGTTAATTTAATTACTTATGGAATAGAAAAACAAGCTGAGTTTAGAGCAAAGAATATAAAAATAGAGCTCAAAAGTTCGTCATTTGTGGTGGAAACACCTATTGGGGATAGTGAAATATTTTTAAATTTTAGCGGGAGATACAATATATATAATGCTTTGGCAGCTATTGCCACAGCTATTACTCAGGGTATCTCCCTTGATATAATTTCCCGAGCTTTTAGTAAATTTTATGGAGCTCCGGGGAGATATAAACTGCTCGAATATGGCCAGAATTATACTATTATTATAGATTTTGCCCATAATTATCATGGGTTAGGGAATATATTACAGAATCTACGAAATTTTGCTCCCCATAATATTATTACCGTATTTGGACATGGCGGAGAGAAATATAGTAAGGTAAGGGCTACCATGGGAGAAGTTTTAGGGACATTTAGTGATTATGTGGTAATAACTGCGGATAATCCTAAAAGTGAAGACCCTCTGAGAATTGCCCAAGAGATTGAAAGAGGGGTCAAAAAAACAGATAAAGATTATATTATAATTACTGATCGGGTAAAGGCGATTAAACATGCTCTGGGAAAAGCCAAAGAAGGGGATATAGTATTGTTAGCCGGAAAAGGGCCTGAGAATGAGCAGATTTATCATAATAGAGCTATCCATCATAATGATGAAGAAGTCGTGAGAAATATTTTAACAGGGAGATAGAAGATTGGAAAACTGTAAGATTAAAGAATTGATAAAGACTGTCTCGGGAAAGGTAATTCAGGGAGATCAGGATTGCTTAATAAACAGGATTTCCATAGACAGTCGAACTTTAATTCCTGGTGATCTATTTTTTGCCATAGTTGGGCCCAATTTCGATGGACATGATTTTATTATGGAAGCTTTCGACAAGGGAGCGGTTGGGGCAATAGTCTGTAAAGGCGCGAGTACTTTATTGCAGGATAAACAAATAGATAAAGATAAAATTATTATAGAAGTAAAAGATACCCTTTCTGCCCTGCAGGATTGGTCTAAGCATTATAAGGATAAATTTAAAACTTTTAATATCTGTGTAACCGGCAGCAACGGAAAGACCACGACCAAAGAGATTATCGCTCACACCATGTCTCAGGAGTTTCCTCTTTTAAAAACCTCCGGAAATTATAATAATGAAATCGGAATTCCTCTTACCCTGCTGCAGCTTGATAAATCACATAAGCTATTGGTGGCAGAGATGGGAATGAGGGGTTTGGGCGAGATAAGAACGCTTACCGATTTTATTCCTCCTGATTTAGCAGTGATTACCAATATCGGAGAGGCACATATCGGTCTATTAGGTTCAAAGGATAATATTTTTAAAGCTAAATCGGAATTATTACAATCATTGGATAAAGACGGTATAGCTATTCTGAACAGAGATGACCCTTATTTTTTTAAGATGCGGGAAATTGTTCAAGACAAGAAGGTATATACCTTTGGCATTAAAAATAAGAGTGATATTATGGCTGGCAATATCAGAATGGTCAGTGATAAGGGAATGAGATTTACCCTAAAAGTGCAAAGTGGTAAAAGCCGAGAAATATATTTTCCCTTACTGGGGAAGTATAACATTTATAATGCTCTTGCCGCTTCTGCGGCTGCTTTTGCCCTGGGAATAGAATTGGATTTAATTGAAAGAGGATTATCTTCCTTTAAACCGTTAGATCTGCATATGCAATTGAGCAATTTTTATAAGGGTATTAAAATATTAAATGATTCCTATAATGCGAGTCCCCTATCGGTAAAAAGTGCTTTGGAAACTTTGGCAGAAGTCGGGAAAACTAACAGAAAGATAGCCATCTTGGGAGATATGCTGGAATTAGGAGAAAAGGCTGACTTCTATCACCGGGAAATAGGAAAAGAAGCAGCAAAATTGTCTATTGATATACTGATAACTGTAGGTCCGGGAGGAAAGATAATTGCCCGGTCTTTCCGGGAAGAGGGGATGGCAGAAGAAAGTATTTTTTCTTTTGAGAAAGATGAGAAGCTAAATTTAGCCAAAAAGCTGTTAAGTTTAACCACACCCGGAGATTTTATCCTATTAAAAGGTTCCCGGGATATGAAAATGGAAGAGATTTTAGAATTTTTACAAAAAGAGCATCAAAAAAATAATCCCGCCTAAGGAGGAGATAATGACCTATTGGCCCTTAACTTTATTAGTTTCTTTTATAATCCCGATAATTACCCTGCCGTTTTTTATAAAATATCTAAAAAAACATAATGTGGGACAGAAAATTCGTCAGGAAGGGCCGGATCTTCATCAACATAAAATGGGAACACCTACCATGGGAGGGGCAATAGTTATTCTTACTTTGGCAATGGTGGTATTAATCTTTGTTCCCTACAATAAATATGTTTTATGGTCGTTGGCGGCCACTGTCGGTTTTGGCCTTATCGGCTTGATTGACGATTTAATTAAATATCTTAAGAAGCGGTCATTAGGTCTTCTTACTATGCAGAAGCTGTTCCTTCAAATTGCTCTGGCTTTAATAGTTGCCTATGGTGTCCAACAAAACACTGATTTAGGTACAGAAATTTATCTTCCTTTTTTAAAAAATAGTATAGACTTAGGAATTATGTTTATGCCTTTTGTGGTCCTGGTGATGGTTAGTTCGGTCAATGCGGTAAATTTAACCGACGGCCTGGATGGGCTGTCAGCCGGGCTAATAATTATTACTATGCTAAGTTTTGCTTTAATTGCCTACATGCAAAATATGTTGCCTATGAGCTTATTTCCCCTGATAGTTGCCTTTTCCTCTTTCGGTTTTTTAATCTATAATTTTTATCCGGCAAAGATATTTTTAGGAGATGTAGGTTCTTTGGCTTTAGGCGGAGCACTTGCTTCGGTAGCAATATTTACCAAAACAGAATTATTTTTGCTGATAATAGGCGGGGTATTCGTAATCGAAACCTTATCAGTGATACTTCAGGTTGCTTCGGTGAAATTAAGGGGTAAAATAATTTTTAAGATGAGCCCCATTCACCATCATTTTGAGCTTTGTGGGTGGAAAGAACCTAAAATTATCGTCAGCTTTTGGATAGCGGGGTTAATTTTGGGTTTTGTTGGCTTACTTGGCTATTGCTAGCGTGGAACATAGAGTAAAATTAGCGTACAGCGTACAGCGTAGAGCGTGGAGTTAGAGAAAAGAAGTAGACGAAATATAAAAACCAATTTCCCTCTGTCATTCCCACGAAAGTGGGAATCCAGGAGTGAAAGATAAAAAAAGATATATTTGCGTTTTCACGGGAATGACAGAGAATAACTCGGGGTGGATAAATCCGCCCCCTACAGGAAATAAAAGCCTGCAAATAGGCATTTTATAACAAATTAGTGAAATTTAATTTTAAACTGGTTAACCAAGTAATTGAGTGAATTATAAAAGAAGGGCACAATTCATTGTGCCCCTACGCCTGAACCTTATTTCTTTAACGCGATACGCAGTAGGAGAGTGGATTGAAACGCAAAAAGCAACACGATATACTGTATGCGAAGTTTAAATTCGTATCTCGTATCCCCGTTTTCACGGGGACAAGTCTTGTGAATCGTATCTCGGAATATCGCGAAAAATTAAATGCGCAAAACTATAACTTAAAATTCAAAATTAAGAGAGAAAAGTTTTTAGTTTTGAATTATGGTTTTTCGTTTTTAGTTTTAACTTTTTAGTTACTATACTGAAAACTGTCAACTGAAAACCTGTATTTAATACTAATGACTATTCACTATTCACTAACGACTAATTATGGGGTTAATTTGAGATGTTAATAGAAAAAAAATCTCCTGATTTATGGCTTTTTATAACGGTAATTATTCTAATGGCTATCGGCATATGTATGGTTTTTAGTTCGAGTTACATTATGGCCTATAAATGGTATGGAGATAGTTATTATTTTTTAAAAAGACAATTAATTTATGCTATAATAGCCCTGGCAGTATTTTTTATCGCTATATATACCGATTATCATTATTACAAAAAAATTACTTTGCCTATCTTAATTTTATCCATTGTATTACTATCGATAGTCTATATTCCCAGCATCGGAAGAACTGCCGGCGGGGCAAGCAGATGGGTTAAGATAGGATTTTTTTCTTTTCAGCCTTCCGAAATTGCCAAATTCGCTTTGATCCTATATATGGCAGAGTCTTTAACCAGAAAGCAATTAAAGGATATAAAAACCTTTGTTAGAGGGGTATTACCCCCTTTAATTATTATGTTTGTAATGTTTTTATTAATCCTGAATGAACCGGATTTTAGTACTTCCTTAATTATTTTGGGCATTTCTTTTATTATGTTATTTATTGGGGGGACCAGGATAATTCAGCTTTATGCCTTAATAGTAGCAGCAATCCCCCTGGGAATATTGATATTATCCAGAGAAGAATATAGAAGAACGAGATTGCTCTCCTTTTTGGACCCCTGGAAAGACCCGTTAGATAGCGGGTTTCACATAATCCAATCCCTGTTAGCTTTGGGGAGCGGTGGAGTTTTTGGAATCGGACTGGCAGAGAGCAAACAAAAATATTTCTATCTTCCCGACCAGCATACTGACTTTATCTTCTCAATAATCGGTGAGGAATTAGGGTTTATAGGTACTGTAATAATAATTATTCTCTTTACCGTATTATTGTGGCGCGGATTCAGGATAGCCCTGGATTCTTCTGATCAATTTGGAACTTTACTGGCTGCGGGGATTACCTCTATGATAGTTTTTCAGAGTATTATAAATATTGGAGTGGTAACCAAGATGATTCCCACTACCGGCATTACCCTGCCCTTTATTAGCTATGGGGGTTCATCTCTAATTGTAAATATGTTTTGTGCAGGAATTTTATTAAATATTTCCCGGTATAAAGTAAAAGAGCAAGGGGTTTAATTAATGGCGCTAAAGGTGATAATTTCGGGTGGTGGAACAGGGGGGCACATATATCCAGGAATTAGCCTGGCTTATGAGATAAAAGACAGAGACGTGAATAATGATATTCTGTTTGTGGGAACTGAAAGGGGTATGGAATCAAAACTTATTCCCCGGGAAGGTTTTAGGTTTATGAAAATAAAAGCCCGGGGCATTCAACGGAAAATATGTTTTGAAAATTTAACGGCTATTATCATTTTTTTAATTTCTTTATTTCAGTCATATAAAATTATAAAAAATTATAAACCGGATATAGTTATTGGGACAGGGGGCTATGTGAGCGGTTCGGTTGTTTTGATGGCTGCGATATCAGGCATTCCCACTTTTGTCCATGAGCAAAATGTAATACCCGGGATCACCAATAAGTTTTTATCTCGTTTTGCCAGGGCAACTTTTTTAAGTTTTAGTCAGTCAGAAGAATATTTTAGCAATAAAGCAAATTTGATTTTTACCGGTAATCCCCTACGTTTTAAGAATATTAAACAGAGCACAGACAGAGAATATAAGGAATTTAACCTTGATCCTTCAAAAAAAACCATATTGGTATTGGGAGGCAGCAAGGGAGCAGCTTCGATTAATCGAGCTGTTTTGGAAGGTATCGATTTAACAAAAGAGGTGATAAAAAACGACTGGCAAGTTTTATTGATTAGTGGGCAAGATGACTATGATAGTATTATGGAAATATTAGGAGAAGACCAGAAAATATTTTCGGTAAAATCTTATCTGCATGATATTGAAAAAGCCTATTCACTGGCTGATTTGGTAATCTGCCGGGCGGGAGCTACAACTTTAGCCGAGATTGCAGCCCATGGTTTACCGGCAATTTTAATACCTTACCCTTATGCTACTCATGATCACCAGGGGATTAACGCTAAAATTTTTGAAAGAGAAGGGGCCGCGATATCAATTTTAGAAAAGGATTTATCCGCTAAGAAATTAGCCCGGGTTTTTCTCGATATATTAAAAGATAAAAATCGATTAGAAATAATGTCCAAGAAGAGCAGAGAGTTAGGTAATGAAAATTCAGCCAAGAAGATAGTGGACTATATTTGTGATTACATTAAAAAAATTTAAAAAAATAAGAATTATTTTACCAACAAAGCAGGATAATTAATAATTTTATTGAAACTATAATATAGTATCGAGTATAGAGTATATAGTGAAGAAAGAAGAAGACAGAAGCCAGTATTCGGAAGCCAGAAGTAGGGGTTCGATTTATCGAACCCGCCAAATAAAATTAGTAAAATAACTCGAGGCGGATGAATCCGACCCCTACAAAATAAAATCATAAGTTTTTGAGTGTAGATATCTCTCCTGTAGTACTCTACGCTAAACGCTGTACGCTATACGCTAGAGAGGTTTTGAATTTTGAGTTATGATTTTTCGTTTTAAGTTTTTAATTTTAATTACATGTTCGTTTGATTTATAAAATCCGTATAAACAAATAAACATAGAAATTTTCCTAAATAAATCTGAACGCGATACGCGATACTCGATACTAAAAAAAGGGGTGGAATTATATTTAATGAATGAAAAAAAATTACACATACATTTTATTGGAATTGGCGGCTCGGGAATGAGCGGCTTAGCCTCAATACTTCTTGATTCGGGTCATAAGATAAGTGGTTCTGATATTGTAACTTCAAAGATAACTAAAAGATTGACCGATAAAGGGGCAAATATTTTTAAGGGTCATAATGAAGATAATGTAGAAGGAGCAGATTTAGTAGTAGTTTCCTCGGCAATCCCCGCATCTAATTCGGAAATAACTGGTGCCAGGGACAGAAAGATTACCACAATCAAAAGGGCTGAAATGCTGGCAAGGCTTATGGATAATAAATATGGAATAGCCGTTGCCGGTACACACGGCAAGAGCACCACTGCTTCCATGATAAGTCTCTTATTAGAAAGGAACGGGTTCGACCCCACCGTAGTAGTAGGAGGAGAGTTAAACAATTTTAAAAATAATGCTAAATTAGGGAAAGGGAATCATATAGTTGTAGAAGCCGATGAAAGTGATGGTTCATTTTTGGAATTGAATCCCCAGATGGTTATAGTTACTAATATAGAAGATGACCATTTAGATCATTATGAAAATCTGGAAAATATTCTGAAAGATTTTAGGAAGTTTATTAGTAATGTCCCCGATAACGGACGAATTATCTTGTGTAAGGACTGCGATAATGTAAAAGAACTGGTAAAACAATGTGAGAGAAGTTATGTTTCTTACGGAATATCTACCGAAGCGGATCTTATGGCTAAAGATATAGAATTAGATAAGTTAAGTTCTAAATCAAAGATATACTGGCGGGGCGAAAAAATGGCCGAACTTTATTTGAAGGTTGCCGGATATCACAATATTCTAAATGCTTTGGCGGCAATTGCTGTTGCTCTGGAACTGGGGATAAGTTTTAGGGAAATTGCTAATACATTGGAAACTTTTCGAGGGGTACATAGAAGAATGGAAATTATTGCTAATTTGGACGACAAAATATTGATACTCGATGATTATGCTCATCATCCTACCGAGGTTAAAACAACTTTGAGCGCCTTAAGAAGCAGCTGGCAAAACAGAAGAATAATCGCTGTATTTCAACCTCACCGCTACAGTAGAACCAAACTTTTAGCGGAAAAGTTCGGTAAGGTATTTTTTGATGCTGATTACGTAATTATCAATGATATTTATTCCGCCAATGAATCACCGATATCCGGAATCAGCGGAGAAACCATATTTAAGGAAGTAAAAAAATCCAATCATAGGCAGATAAAATATTTGCCTTCCAAAGATGATATTTTAAGTTATTTATGTGAAATTATTCAAACGGGAGATATAGTAATAACTATAGGGGCAGGAGATATTTGGACGGTTGGACAGGAATTAGCTCAAAAATTAAAAAAAACAAAGGGATTTTAATATTATTGGAAAATGAATATAGATATTATAAAAGATGAGTGCAAAAGACAAGGAATTAGCCGTATAATTAAATACGATGAGCCATTAAATAATCATACTTCATTAAGAATTGGGGGATCTGCTGATATTTTTTGCAGCCCTAACAATATCGAAGATTTAAAAAAAGTCGTTTTTATTTCTAAAGAACATAATATGCCTTTCCGGGTTATGGGAAATGGAACAAACTTATTGATTTTGGATGGCGGGATAAGAGGTTTGGTGATTAATCTAAATAAAGATTTTAAAAAAATAGAATTTTCTGATAAAATTATAAAAGTAGGTGCAGGAGTCTCATTAGCACTCTTAAGCAAGATGGCTTTGGATAGAGAATTGAGCGGGTTAGAATTTGCCTGTGCCATTCCCGGGGCTTTGGGCGGAGCAATAATTAATAATGCCAGTTTTAAAGGAGAATGCATGGCAGATGTAGTACAAAATGTAACTTTTTTAACCCGGGAAAATAGAATAGAAAAAATATCCAAATCTAATTTGAATTTTAATTATCGTGAATGTAATTTAAAGAGTGAGTCGGTAATAATTTTAGAAGCAACTCTGATGTTGAAAAAGGGGAATAAAGAAGAGATTGAATCTAAGATAAAACAAAATATTGAAATCAGGAAAACCAGCCAGCCTTTGGATAAATTCAGCGCGGGAAGCATATTTAAAAATCCACCCGGTTATTATGCCGGAGAATTGATCGAAAAGGTTGGAGCGAAAGGGTTAACTCGAGGTAAAGCGGAGGTCTCTACCAGGCATGCTAATTTTATTGTGAATAATGGTGGTGCGTCAGCCAGAGATATTCTATATTTAATTGAAGAGATTGAGAAAAGAGTAACGAAAAATTTTGGAATAAAATTAGAGCGCGAAATAGAAATTTGGGGAGAACCCTAATTTCAGTATCGCGTATCGCGTGAAGAAAATCAGAAATCAGGAGTCAGAATAAATTAGTATCGAGATAGTATTTAGTATGTAGTAGCATCACGACATTGCCGTGATGAAGCCAAAAGGCAGAATAGAAAATAGCGGGTAGTGTATAGGGATAGAATATATAGTAGTAAGTAGGGGTTCGATTTATCGAACCCGCCAAATAAAATTAACCAAATAACTCGGGGCGGATAAATCCGCCCCCTACAAAACAAAATCATAAATTTTAAAGTGTAGATATTTCTCCTGTTATGCTCACGTTAAACGCTGTACGCTATATGCTAATATCAAAGGGGATTTTCAATATAAGTGAATATAAAATTAGATGACGAGGATAAAGAAAGAGATACAGAGGAGGAGGAAGAGGAAGAAGAAGGCAGAAGGAATCAGCCTTTAGCATTGAGAGTCACCAAAATATTAATTTTTTATCTGGCTTTAGGTTTTTTGGGTTGGAATTTTTTTTCTTTTATATTCAGTTCAAATTTTTGCAACATCAAAGAGGTCATTATTAAAGGCAATGATTATCTGAGTAAGGATGAAATATTTTATAAGTCCGGGATACAATTAGGCGAGAATATCTTTAAGTTAGATCTGAAAAAATCTATGGATTCCTTAAAACAAGAACCCCGGATAAAAGAAGTAGAAATAAAACGGGTGATACCTAATAAAATCATTATTTCCTTAAAAGAAAGAAAAGCGGCGGCAATTGTCCACATCGGAGAAGAGTATTATTTTTCCACTAAAGAGGGAATAATTTTATCTAAAAGTGATAAACCGGAGGAAGAGTTTGTCCTGCCCCTGCTATCAGGATTAGAGATTGATGGAATAAAAATAGGAGAAATTATAGATAAACCTGAATTTAGGCTGGCATTAGAAGGCATTAATTCAGCGGAAGTGATATTACCCAGGAGATTTTGCCGGGTAGAAATATTATCCCCGGACGATTTTATGATTTGCAATGAGGATAATACCTTAAAAGTTAGAGTTAATAGGCCAGAGGTAATTATTAGTAAAGAAAATTTGTTAAGAGAAGCACTGGAAAAAATTGAAAGGGGAAAATTATTAGTAGACTATATAGATATTCGCTTTAAAGACAGCCTGGTAATAAAATTAAAAAAATGATGTTTATAAATTTGTAAAATAAAAGATATATGTTAGTATAAACTTTACTGGAGTAGTTAGATAAAAAAGAATAACATTGCTTTGTTTCCTTCTTTACCTAATACCCAATAAGAATTTGTTTTGATTCTCGGTTTCTATTAGCTTTTCGAGATACGATTCACGAGACTTGTCCCTGTGAAAACGGGGATACGAGATACGAGATTTTAGTCTGTTTACTTTAATTTCTCAGTAGTGTATGATATTTTTAAGCATGCAGGAGGTTATGAATATGGGAATGGATGAAATTGTAGTCGGTCTGGATATAGGTTCCGGAAAAGTATGTACAGTTGTAGGTGAATTAGGTGTGGGTGATGAGATAGAAATTATTGGCGTAGGTACATCCCCCTCCCTGGGAATAAGAAAAGGAATAATTATTGATTTGGAACAAGCCATACAATCAGTAAAGGAATCTATTGAAAGCGCTGAACGTATGGCAGGAACTCGCATTAATTCTGCTTTTGTCTCTATCGCAGGAAGTCATATAACCTCTGTAAATAGCAAAGGAGTTATTGCTATTTCCGGAGAGTCCCCGGAAATTACGGAAAATGACATTGAAAAGGTTATAGAAGCGGCTAAAGCAGGAATAGTTTCTTCCGAGAAAGAATTAATTCATACCTTAAGCCGCGAATTTATAGTTGACGGCCAGAGCGGAATATCGGATCCTCTGGGAATGTCGGGGGCAAGATTGGAGTGTAAAGTTCATATTATAACAGGTTCAATTACCGCTGTGCAAAATTTAGTTAAATGTGTAGAAGGAGTGGGGTTGGACATTGAGGAAATAATTTTTGGAACCTTAGCCTCCAGTAATGCAGTTTTAAGTAATGCCGAGAAAGATTTAGGAGTTTTATTAATTGATATTGGTGCGGGGACTACTGAAATAGCAATTTTTGTTGAAGGGGGATTGGCTTATTCTGCAGTTCTACCGGTAGGAGGCATTCAAATAACTAATGATTTAGCCGTTGGTTTAAGAACTTCTATAGAGGAAGCCAAAAAGATTAAAATTAACTATGGAAGCGCAGTTGAAAAGAGTGTTTCTCCTGAAAAATTAATAGAGATTCTCAGTATAGACGGAAAGGACAAACATAATGTATCTCAAAAGTACCTGGTAGATATAATTGAGCCCCGGGTAAGTGAAATATTTAGTTTGGTAAGAACTGAAGTTAGAAAATCCGGGTGTTATAATATGATTCCCGGAGGAATAGTTATAACCGGAGGAAGTTCTTTACTGCCCGGTATCTCAGAGGTTGCAGAACAGGTCTTAAATTTACCCTCTCGATTAGGGAGACCTCACTACGAAGGGGAGTTAGCAGATATGATAAACGACCCATCCTATTCTGAAGCAATTGGATTATTAAGTTTTGCTACCGAAAAATATTCTATCGGAAGATCATTCCACTTAACCAAAAGAAAAGCGGGAGCAAAAAATATTTTTACTCGAATCATTAATTGGTTGAAAGATTTTTTTTAGTTTTTTTATTGCCATTAAATGGGCAAATATTCCATTATTTGTGGGGGAGGTTATAAATTGTTTAACCTTAATAGTAAAGTAGGAGAATTTATCGAGATAAAGGTAATCGGTATAGGCGGCGGCGGCGGAAATGCGGTTAACAGAATGATTGACGCGAAATTACAAGGGGTTAATTATATTTCGGCTAATACCGATGCTCAAGTGTTAGCCTTTTCTAATGCAGAACAAAAAATACAAATCGGCAGTAGGATAACCAAAGGTTTGGGTAGTGGATCGGATCCTGAAATTGGCCGTAAAGCTGCGGAAGAAGACAAAGACAGGATTACTAAAACTTTAAAAGGAGCGGATATGGTATTCATCACCGCTGGAATGGGTGGCGGAACAGGAACCGGTGGTGCCCCTATCGTTGCTCGGATATCCAAAGATTTGGGTGCTTTAACGGTGGGAATGGTAACCAAACCTTTTTCTTTTGAAGGCCATAAAAGGATGAAACAGGCTGAGGAAGGAATAAAATTATTAAAAGAATGTGTAGATACTTTAATCGTAATACCCAATGATAGATTACTTCAGATTGTCGAGGAAAATACTTCTGTATTGGATGCTTTTAAAATTGCTGATGAAGTTCTGCTGCATGGTATTCAGGGAATTACCGAAATCGTAGTCGAACCGGGTTTAATAAATGTAGATTTTGCGGATGTTAAAATGATTATAGAAAATGCCGGCACAGCTATAATGGGATTGGGAAGAGC
This sequence comes from Candidatus Sediminicultor tertius, assembly GCA_003527405.1. Taxonomy (GTDB): domain Bacteria; phylum Atribacterota; class Phoenicimicrobiia; order Phoenicimicrobiales; family Phoenicimicrobiaceae; genus Sediminicultor; species Sediminicultor tertius. Next base: position 30,933 of record DPXH01000072.1, read on the forward strand.
CAGCGGTGAAAACCGGGCTGTAGAAGCAGCTCAAAGAGCTGTAAACAGTCCAATTTTAGATACAAAAATCGATGGAGCTAAAGGATTGTTGTTTAATATCAGCGGAAGTACAAGTTTAACTTTGCATGAAGTTAATAAAGCTGCTGAAATAATTTCTAAGGCAGCTAATCCGGAAGCTAATATTATTTTTGGAGCGGTAATTGACAAAGGGTTAAATGACGAAGTGAAGGTAACGGTAATAGCTACCGGATTTGAAACCTTAGACAGAATCACAGAAGAACCCAAGTTTGAGGAGATTGACTTCGATAAAGATAAGATAAGTTATAATGATTTAGATATTCCTACTTTTTTAAGGGAGAAAAAGTAAGAAATAGCGTGGAGCGTACAGCGTTTAGCGTTTAGGTTCGGGCTGCAAGTACAAGATTAATTAGTCTACCGATCTTCCAGTCTACCAGTCAGCCAATCAAATTAGCCGTTAGTAATAGTTAGCGTAGAGCGCATAGTAATTTAGTATCGAGTATCGCGTTATAGTTAACCAGTTTAAAACTAGATTCCACTAATTTGTTGTCAGAAAATGACCTTTTGGCAGGTTTTATTTCTTGTAGGGGGCGGATTTATCCGCCCCTTTTTTAGTAACTTTAAGAGCGGGTTCGATAAAT
>DPXH01000087.1:0-16081 GCA_003527405.1 Candidatus Sediminicultor tertius
TTCTTTACGATATACGATATACAATATACTATTCTATCTGCTCTACGCTAATAATTCTCGCTTAGAAAGTATTTATGTACTCTTAAATCATCAGTTAATTCCGGATGAAAAGATGATACTAATATATTTTTCTGCCGAGCCATTACAATCTTCCCCTTAAATTCAGCTAAAACCCTTACTTCCCTTCCTGCCTTCTTAATATAAGGAGCTCTAATGAATACTGCTTTAAAAGGTTTTTCGGAAAAATCTTCTATTTTTAAATCAACCTCAAAACTATCTACCTGTCTTCCAAAAGCATTTCTTTCTACCACAATATCGATTAAATTAAATCTTATCTGCTCATTGCCTATAACCTTATTTGCTAATAAAATCATACCTGCACAGGTCCCAAATATAGGCATCCCTTCTTTGCCTCTTTTAATAATCTCTCGGTCTAAGCCATATATTTTAGCTAATTTAGCAATAGCGGTGCTTTCTCCTCCGGGTATTATTAATCTGTCTACTTTTTCTAAATCTCCAACCGTTTTTATCTTGATTCCCTCAAAGCCACACCTTTTTATCATCTCTAAATGTTCTTTTACTGCTCCCTGTAGGGATAATACTCCGACTTTCAAGATTACTCCTTAACTCCTCTCTGGTTCATTTTTTAACCTAACTCTTAGCTTACCATCCTCTGTCTTGCATCCGTTCAACTGCGGCAATTTGAGAAATTTCTATCCCTTTCATCGCTTCGCCCAAACCTTCTGATACTTGAGCTATAATTTTAGGATCATCGTAATGGGTAGTAGCCTCTACAATAGCTCTCGCCCTTATTTTGGGATCGTCTGATTTGAATATTCCTGAACCTACAAACACTCCATCTGCCCCTAACTGCATCATTAAAGCTGCATCAGCAGGGGTAGCTATACCTCCGGCAGCAAAATTAACTACCGGCAATCTTCCTTTTTGAGCTACTTCTTGTAAAAGTTCAAAAGGAGCGCCTAATTCTTTGGCTTTGGTCATCAATTCCTCTTTAGGTATATTTTTTAATCTTCTTATCTCGTCCATAACCTCGCGCATATGTCTTACCGCTTCCACAATATTTCCTGTTCCCGGTTCTCCCTTGGTTCTAATCATGGCTGCACCTTCTCCTATCCTTCGCAAGGCCTCACCTAAATTTCTTGCTCCACAGACAAAAGGAACTTTAAAATTCAATTTATCTATATGGTAATTTTCATCAGCAGGAGTTAACACTTCGCTTTCGTCAATATAATCTACCCCTAAAGCTTCTAAAACCTGAGCTTCCACAAAATGCCCAATTCTTGCCTTAGCCATTACCGGAATAGTTACCGCTTTCATTATCTCTTTTATTATCTTGGGGTCAGCCATCCTGGCTACGCCACCGGCTGCGCGAATATCAGCAGGAACCCTTTCTAAAGCCATAACTGCCACTGCGCCTGCTTCTTCGGCAATTTTTGCCTGCTCCGCATTCACCACATCCATTATTACTCCGCCTTTTAACATCTCGGCTAAACCTTTTTTCAGCCTATAGGTACCCTTTTCTACCATTTATTTACTCTCCTCTCCTATGTATTCTATTAATCTATTTATATTATAATAGAAAAAAATATAAAAACAACTAGTATTTTATTCGTATCTCGTATAAAATACAGTAATAAGTAATAAGCAACAAGATTATATGAAGATACCGCAAATCTTGTGGACTTACGGTATCTTCATATAATTTATAATTATTATCTCTTGTTAAAAGCTTGTCTATATTATGGTTACTCCTCAAAAAGCTAAAAAAATATAAAAGCAAAATATATACCCAGTGTATCGTAAATAATTTTAGATTTGTTGGTTATAATTGAATTGTAGGGGCACAATGAATTGTGCCCTCGCTATATTATTACCCATTTTTTCTGTGGGCACGATGCATCGTGCCCCTACATTATATTTTATTTACTTTTTGGATTGTAATCATATTATAATTTATTTATTATTTTTTTACAAAGGGCGCGGCTGAGGCTAAGTGTTCATACAGCTTCCAACGTTTTAAAACCCTTTCTTGAGCTTCTTTCAATAGTTTTTTAGCTTCCTCTGGCATAATTCGGGTAAGCATTTTGTATCTATTTTCATTATATATATATTCTTTCAAAGGAATACTCGGAGCTTTGGAATCCAATTGGAGAGGGTTTTTCCCCTCTTTGGCAAGATCCGGATTGAATCTTATTAATGACCAATATCCCGATTGAACTGCTAACTTTTGCTGTTCTAAACCATGAATCAAATTATATCCATGGCTAATACAAGAACTGTAAGCTATAATAAGAGAAGGGCCATTAAATGCCTCTGCTTCCCGGAAAGCTTTAATCACATGTGCATCATTAGCTCCCATTGCCACTCGGGCGACATATACGTCTCCGTAAGAAATTGCCATCATTGCTAAATCTTTCTTGAAAGTCCTCTTGCCTCCAGCAGCAAACTTTGCAATTGCCCCAAGAGGAGTCGCTTTAGACATCTGACCACCAGTATTAGAATAAGTTTCTGAATCTAATACTAAAATATTGACATTACGCCTCTGGGCAATAACATGATCCAATCCTCCATAACCGATATCGTAAGCCCATCCATCTCCTCCTAAAATCCATACACTCTTTTTAGTAAGAACATCTATCAAGCTAAGCAAGTCTTTTGCCTCTGCTTTGTTTATTTTTTTCAATTTATTTTCCAATATTTTTATTCTTTCTCTCTGTTTGTATAGTCCCTCTTCGGTAGACTGATCGGCTGTTTTAATTTCACTAACTAAATCTTTCCCTATATCAGAAGAAAGTCTGTCCAACAATTCTAAGGCATATTCAAGCTGTTTATCTATGGCCAGCCTCATACCTAATCCAAATTCCGCATTATCTTCGAAGAGAGAATTAGACCAAGCTGGACCTTTACCTTCTTTGTTAAAGGTCCAAGGAGTAGTAGGTAAATTACCTCCGTAGATAGAAGAACATCCGGTAGCATTAGCTATAATAGCTCTATCCCCAAATAACTGACTTAAAAGTTTTACATACGGAGTTTCTCCACACCCAGCACAAGCACCGGAGAATTCGAAAAGAGGCTGTAAGAGCTGAACATTTCTAACTGCACTAAGTTTCAACTCTTTTCGGTCAACTTCAGGAATTCCTAAGAAAAATTTCCAATTTTTAGATTCCTGTTCTCTAACAGGAGGTTGAGAAACCATACCTAAAGCTTTCAGTTTGGGATTAGTTTTATTTTTTGCCGGGCAATTAACTACACAAAGTTCACAACCGGTACAATCTTCAGGAGAAACCTGGATAGTAAATTTCATTCCCTTAAATTGAGAATTCTTTGCTTCTGCAGATTTAAAACTATCCGGTGCAGAAGAAAGCAATTTAGGATCATAAACCTTTGCTCTAATAACTGCATGGGGACACACCATTACACATTTTCCACACTGTATGCATGTATCGGGATCCCAAGCGGGAATTTCTTGAGCAATATTCCTCTTTTCCCATTGGGTAGTGCCACTGGGAAAAGTTCCGTCAGGAGAAAAGGCACTAACCGGTAAATTATCCCCGTCTCCGGCAATTATCTTCGCAGTTACCTTTTGCACAAATTCAGGTGCTTCTACTGGAACAGAAAGATGTTCCGGTAACTTACTGGTAGCTTTAGCCGGAACCTTAACCTCTTGAAGATTAGAAAGAGCATTATCCACAGCTGTAAAATTAGTTTGAACTATTTTTTCTCCCTTTTTACCGTAAGTCTCTTTAATGTGATATTTTATTGCCTTTATTGCCTTTTCAATAGGAATAACTTTACTAAGAGAGAAGAAACATACTTGCATTATGGTATTAATCCTTGTTCCTAAGCCTACCTCTTTAGCAATTTTATAAGCGTCAATTATATAAAAACGCAAATTTTTCTCGATAATGGTTTCTTGAGTTGAGTAAGGCAGATGTTCCCATACTTCATCGGCAGAATAAGGGCTATTCAACAGAAATACTGCCCCCGGCTGAGCAGTCTTTAATACATCATAACGTTCCAAGAAGGAGAACTGGTGACAGGCTACAAAATTTGCACGATTGACTAAATAAGTAGAATGAATAGGAGTCGGTCCAAACCTTAGATGAGAAACAGTAAGTGAACCAGCTTTTCGAGAATCATAAACAAAATAACCCTGAGCATAATTATCGGTCTCCTCACCTATAATCTTTATGGAATTTTTATTAGCTCCTACAGTTCCGTCTGAACCAAGACCATAAAAGACTGCCCGAGTTCTATCATCAGGCTCTACGGAAAAATCAGGATCATAAGAAATACTGGTATGTGTTACATCATCATTTATTCCTAAAGTGAAATGATTCTTAGGAACTTCTTTTTTCATCTCCTCAAATAATCCCTTTACCATAGCGGGAGTAAATTCTTTAGAAGAAAGTCCGTATCTCCCTCCAATTATTTTAGGAGTTTTTTTGAAGGGAGCTATTCCTCCAGATATTCCTTCCTGTATTGCGGTTACTATATCAGTATACAATGGTTCTCCAATGCTTCCCGGTTCTTTAGTGCGGTCCAGGGCTGCTATAGTCTTTACAGTTTTTGGGAGAGAACTGATAAAATGCTTAATGGAGAATGGTCGGTAAAGACGAACTTTTACTAAACCTACCTTTTCTCCTTTTTTCATCAAATACTCTACTGTTTCTTCCGCTGTTTCCGCCCCCGAACACATTAACACAATAATCCTTTCAGCATCCGGGGCGCCAAAATATTGAAACAGTTCGTATTTTCTTCCAGTAACTTTCTCAAATTTTTCCATTACCTTTTGTACAATATCCGGACAATCAAGATAATAAGGATTAACTGTTTCTCTTGCCTGGAAATATACATCCGGATTTTGAGCCGTCCCTCTAATAACCGGGTTATCAGGAGAAAGTGCTCTTTTCCTATGAGCTCTTACTAAATCATCACTAATTAGAGACTTCATCTCTTTCGGAGTCAAAAGCTCAACTTTGGAAATCTCATGTGAAGTACGAAAACCATCGAAGAAATGAAGAAATGGTACTCGGGATTCCAAAGTTGCTGCTTGAGCAATTAAAGGAAAATCCATAGCTTCCTGGATTGAGTTAGAGGCAAGTAAAGCAAAGCCGGTTGATCTGGTTGCCATTACATCACTATGTTCACCAAATATGGAAAGTGCCTGGCAGGCTACCGAACGAGCAGCAACATTGAACACGGTAGCGGTCAATTCGCCGGCAATCTTAAACATATTAGGAATCATTAATAAAAGCCCTTGAGAAGCGGTAAAAGTTGTAGTAAGACCTCCCCTCTGTAAGGATCCGTGAACAGCTCCCGAGGCACCTCCTTCGCTCTGCATTTCAGTCACCTGAGGAACCGTCCCCCAAATATTAGGCTTTCCCTCAGCAGCCCAAAGATCAGCAAATTCACCCATAGGCGAAGAAGGGGTAATCGGATATATGGTTGCAACTTCATTTAAGTGGTATGCTGTATGGGCAGCTGCAGTATTACCGTCAATTGTAATTTTTTTCTTATTCATTATATTGGTCTCCTCCATTTTTTAAAATACTTTTTGATAGATTTATACAAAATTATTTTATCAGAAAATGCAAAATTTACAAAATTATTTAATTTCTTGCCTTCCCATTAAGGCTTGAGTTAAAGTTACTTCATCGGCAAATTCCAGGCTTCCCCCTATAGGTACACCATAAGCAATACGGGTTACCTTTATATTTAAAGGTTCGATCAATTTAGTAATATAAGAGGCGGTAACTTCTCCCTCAATATTAGGATTAGTGGCTAATATTATCTCTTTTATCTTTTCAGTTTTTAATCTTTTTAATAAACTATTAATCTTTAAATTCTCCGGTTCAACTCCGTCTAAAGGTGAGATTGCTCCTTCCAAAACATGGTATAAACCTTTATATTCTCCCGTATTTTCTATGGCAATCAAATCCCTTACTTTTTCTACGACGCATACAATAGATTTATCTCTATTAATATTCTGGCAAATTTCACATATCTCTTGATCGGTTATATTACCACAAATCGAACAATGTTTAACTTTTTCTTTGGCCTCCAATATTACCTTAGCTAAACTGGCAACACTTTCCGAGGGATTTCTTAAAATATAAAAAGCTAATCTCTGGGCTGTTTTGGGACCTATGCCCGGCATTTTTGAAAATTCATCAATTAATCTGGCAAAAGGCTTAGCATATCTAAAGGACACCTTTCCCTCCTCTTAAAATAATCCAGGAACATTCACGCCCCCGGTTAATTTACTCATTTCCTGAGCAGCTAATTCTTTTGACTGACGAATTGATTCATTGACTGCTGCTAAAATTAAGTCTTCTAACATCTCTTTTTCGTTTGCATCTATTACATCCGGTTCTATTTTAATTTCTTTAATTTCCTGTTGGCCGTTTACTACAATCTCAATCATCCCTCCACCAGAAGAAACTCTAACTTCTTTCTGAGCCAACTCTTTTTTCATCTCTTCCATCTTTTTCTGCATAACTTGCGCTTGTTTCATAAGAAATTTCATATCCATTATTTTCCTTACCTCCTCTTTTCTCTAAAATACTCTATTTTCCCTCAGTAATCGTTCCTTCGAATAAACTTAAGGACTCTTTAATTAATATGTTATCTTTTGAAATCTCATTACTTCTTTTTTTTATATTATCCTTCTCTTCTCTAGCTCTTTCTGCTCTTTCTTTATTCTCTCCATTTCTTATTTTTACGGTTTCCCTCTTATTTTCTTGTTTAGCCTTTAAAAAAGAATCTTCCTTGCTATTGTCATTGATAATGCATTCTATGGCTAAAATCCTGCCGATCTCTTCTTTGATTAATTCTTGTAATAACATTTTATTATTTTGTTTTTCTAAACTCTCTTTATGAAAGGTATATTCATTATTAAATCCTATTATCAATTTATTATTTTCCACAGCGATCAAATTGTTAGCTAGAATAAAAGAATAGACCGCTATTTTAGTTTTTTTTACCCTTTCTAAAATCTTGGGCCATGCCTGCCTTAATTCTAAATTAATAGGTGATTCTTTAGCCTTAATAGAAGGATCCTCTTTGCTTTTAATTTTATCCTGAATCTTTTTCTTTGGCGGTAGTTCCTCTTTTATTCCTGTATTTTTCTTTCCTAATTCTGATACATCTTTCTTTGCAGAGAAGTCTAAGAAATACTCATCTTTTTCTTTTTTAACCTCTTTTAAAGAATAATTCTCAGCTGCAGTAAATTTAATAACTAACATCTCCAATAAAATCCAGGGGTGGCGAATATATCTCATCTTTTTTTCTGCTTCAGCCAGATAATCAATGATATTAAATAATTTTTCCAATTGAATTGTTGTAGATTGTTTTAATAAACGTTCCCTATCTTCGATAAATATACCCTGAAGATTAAGTATTTCTTTTTGGCAAACTTTAGCAAGAGATAAATTATGAACATACTCCATCAAGTTTCTTATAAATTGGGAGGCATCTCCTCCTAAATCAGCTGTTCGGTTAATTATTTCTACTCCCTTAAGTGTATCATCATTTATTATTGCCTCTATAAACTCAAAAAAAACTTCTTCTTCAATTATTCCCAAAACTTCTCTGACACTTTGAGAAGTTATCTCTTTACCGCAATAAGCAATTATTTGATCTAAAACACTTTCTGCATCCCGCATAGAACCCGTTGAACTTCGGGCTATTATATTTAAGGTTTTATCATTTATATTTAATCCTTCATCTTTTGCAATCTTTTTTAGCTTGGCTATGATATCCGCTAAAGATATCCTTCTAAAATTAAACCACTGACATCGGGATAAAATAGTACTGGGAATTTTATGGGGGTCGGTGGTGGCAAATATAAAAATCACATGGGAAGGTGGTTCTTCCAGGGTTTTCAACAAAGCATTAAACGCCCCTTGAGACAACATGTGTACTTCATCAATAATATATACCTTGTATTTACCCTCAGCGGGTGCAAAGTTAACTTTATTTCTTAATTCTCTAATGCTGTCAACTCCATTATTAGAAGCACCGTCTATTTCTATTACATCCATAGAATAGCCATCGGTGATTCTCATACATCTCTCACATTTATTGCAGGGATGAGGAGTCGGACCTTTTACACAATTTAATGATTTAGCTAAAATACGGGCAGTTGTCGTCTTCCCTACCCCTCTTGGACCAGAAAAAATATAAGCATGAGAAATTCTATTTAAAGAGATAGCATTAATTAAAGTTTGGGTAATATGTTTCTGTCCAATTATATCCTCAAAAGTCTGCGGTCTCCATTTGCGATAAAGTGATTGGTATTCCATAAATACTCCCTATAATCCAATTTAAATTCAAACAAAAATTACTTTAAAATTATCAATTTTTGCTTTATTAACAACTATAATTTTAATGATCGTGCACCTACCTCCGATTCACCCCTCCAAGCGATACTAAGACAGTTTGCTCCAATCAGGTTTACCTGCGGCACCCAAAGAGATTTGCTTACCGCTGCTTCTTTCCAGATCTGACGGAGTTCACAATTCTTTGCTGCACAGGGCCCAATCTTCATCACCACTTATCTTAGCCAGCCTCAAAAGGATAAAACCTCGGGCAGGAATTCAACCCTGCTATAGCGGATTGCAGGTTACAGGGCACCGCTATCTCCCCGTCTAGCACGATCACCTATTTTAATTTTAAAATACTTACTTAAGAAAATTATTTTAAAAACTGGCGGAGAGGGCGGGATTCGAACCCGCGAGACAGCTTATGGCCGCCCAATCGCTCTCCAGGCGATCCCGTTATGACCACTTCGGTACCTCTCCCTCATCTTTTTCGTGCCTAATAAATAATAACCCTTATAATCGTTGGTGTCAAAAATATTTTTCTCTTAAACTTCTTGACTATCCTATAAAATTTTATCCTAACTTTTATAAGTTCAAAAACATTGATTTTTGGCGGAGAGGGCGGGATTCGAACCCGCGAGACAGGGACTACCCGCCTACTCGATTTCGAGTCGAGCGCTTTCAGCCGGGCTCAGCCACCTCTCCTTATTAATTAGTCGTTAGTGAATAGTCGTTAGTATAAATGCAAGCTTTAGGTTGTCAATTTATTTTATTCTATGTCGTTGTGCTCTGATTTATCAGAACACAACAATCCCCGTTTGAAATTGCTTAGCTCGTTTTACTCGCTCGCAACAACAAAAGAGGAATCTAACGTAATATGTGTTACAAATTTATCTAGCTTCCTTTTTTTCTTTTTCCTCGCTATCCGCTCTACGCTATACGCTGTACGCTAACGTACAAGATACAAATTAGCTAACTAAATTAATTGATCAATTAAATTAACGTCTTTCCTGAAAGAATTTTTGTAAAATTAAACTACATTCCTTTTTTAAAACTCCCCCTACTACATCTATCTGATGATTAAATCTCTTATCCTGTACGATGTTTATGATACTGCCTGCTGCCCCGGCTTTAGGGTCAGAAGTTCCAAATATTAATCTATTAATTCTTGCCTGAAGCATGGCGTAAGCACACATCGGACAAGGTTCTAAAGTAACATAAAGGTCAATATCCTCCAAATGCCAGCTTCCTAAATATCGAGCAGCTTGTTGGATTGCTAATATTTCAGCATGAGCAGTAGGATCCTGTAACTCTTCTTTCTGATTGTGAGCCCGGGCTATTATCTTGTTCTGATATACAACTACCGCTCCTACGGGTACTTCCTGGAGGGAATAAGCGATTTCTGCCTCTTTTAAGGCTTCTTGCATCAAGCTAATATCTTTTTCACTATTTTTTGGCATATTCTTATATTCTTAATGGAGACTTTCCGGGAGAATTGATATTGGTGCGCCCGGAGGGACTCGAACCCCCAATCTACTGATCCGTAGTCAGTTGCTTTATCCAATTGAGCCACGGGCGCCCTATTAAAATAAAAGTTCCCTATTGATTTTATTATAATTTAAATTCTTAGTCAAATAAATTAGTCGTTAGTGAATAGTGAATAGTCGTTAGCATGAATACAAGTTTTCAGTATGCAACCAAAAACTTAAAACAAAAAGCGAAAAACCATAATTCAAAACTCAAAACTTTTTTTATATATGATATTACGTATCGCGTGAAATAAAACTAGGATTCAGGTGTAGGGGCACAATGAATTGTGCCCTTCTTTTACAAATCATAGACAGGCAAGCTTATCCTACCACAATTATAATACTCATGCTTTTACCGATTTCTGGATTTTGCCTTGCTACGGGCAGACACAAGGTCTGCCCCTACCTCTTTCTTTTTACTTTCTATACGCTATACACGACATGAACTTATTCTGGCTCCTGGCTCCTGAATTCTGTCTTCTTTACGATATACGATTCACGAGATACGAGATACGAACTTTATTAATTGAAATATTAGTTTAATTTTGTTATATTTAGGAAGCAGGTTTTTTAATTTTATTAAAGATGAATGAATAGAAAAAGGAATTACATTTCGAATGATAAAAAATCCTGAAGGTTTGAAAAATAAAAGAATCACTATAATGGGATTAGGATTAAATCAAGGTGGCTTGGGAGTAGCACGGTTTTTAGCAAAAGCAGGTGCTAAAATATTAGTTACAGATTTAAAGACCGAAGAAGAACTTGGACCTTCTTTAGAAAAATTAAAAAACTTCGATGTCAAATATATCCTGGGCCGACACCGGGAAGAAGATTTTATCAATACAGATATTATAATCCAAAACCCAGCTGTCCCCCATAATTCAAAGTATTTAGAAATTGCCCGGAAGCATAAAATCCCCATTAAGACCGATCTGGATCTTTTCTTTCAACTTTGTACTTCAAAAAATATAATTGCCGTTGCCGGAACTAAAGGGAAAAGCACTGTATCTCAACTTATCTATCATATTTTTAAAGAAGCTCAAAAAGATACAATTTTAGCCGGGAATATCGGTATCTCCGTTTTAGATATTTTAGAAAAAATCAACCCTCAAACCTGGGTAATCTTAGAAATATCTACCTGGCAGATGGAGGGGATAAAAGACCGTAAATTTAGACCCCAAACTGGAGTTTTAACTAATATCCTGCCTGACCACTTAGACCGCTATTCTAATTATAAGGAGTATGCCCGGTCAGAAAAATTAATCTTCAAACACCAAGGCCCAAATGATAATCTGGTAGTGAATTATGATAATGAAGAGGCTAATAAAATTAAAAAAGAAACCGGATTACCGATTTACTGGTTCAGTACTAAAGAGAAGATAGAACCGGGATGTTATTTGGAAAATGATAAGCTGGCCTTCCAATCAAAAGAATATAAAATAAACTTTGCCAAAATATCCGACCTTCCTCTACCCGGGCTACACAATCTGGAAAATATTTTGGCAGCAAGTACGGTAGGCTTTATACATAATATCCCGGGGGAAATTATTCTAAAAGCCCTAAAAAGTTTTCCCGGGATTCCTTACAGATTAGAACTTATCGGGGAATTTAGAGGAATTAAATTTTATAATGACACCTGTGCCACCACTCCGGAAGCAACTTTAGCTGCTTTAGAATCTTTTCCCGGACAGGCTATTATCTTAATTCTGGGCGGCAAAGATAAAAAATTAAATTATGAAAATTTCGGAACAGCTATCGGACAAAATAAAAGAATCAAAAAGATTATCCTTCTACAGCATCCCGATTATGATGCCTCTTCAAAAATATTTTCTGCCTTAAAAAAACATCTTGATTCAGAAAAAATTATCCAAACATCAAATCTTAAAATAGGAGTCGAAATAGCCCTACAACAAGCTAAAGCAGATGACCTTATTCTCCTCTCCCCTGCAGCAGCCAGTTTCGGAATGTTTAAAAATGAATTTGACCGGGGAGATCAATTTAATAAAATAGTAAGAAATCTCAAATAATAATCTATCTGCTGTAATTTAATTTCTATCTATATAAAATACCTGGATTACTTTTTTATACAGGTATTTAAAAAAACAGACAAAATTAGAATAAATTTACATTCACCATGCCTAAAAGATAGAGCACCGCAATTATCAAGGGCTGATGGAGTAGATAAATCAATAAGGAGTGCTCCCCCAAAAAGCAAAAAACTTTTATCCCTGAAAAGAAAGAAAGATCAGTAAGTGGAAACCTCCGAGAGTAATCCGAGTAGAGTAAATTACCAAAAAATATCCCCATTAAAACTACTCCAAACCAGGGCAAAAGGGGGAAATAGTCAACCGAATAAAATTGAGCCGGCCTAAACCCTAACCATGACAGCCAATAAAAATCAAAAGAAAAGCCTTTTAAATATGCCCCCAAAAATATACAAAATAAACCAATTAGCAGGTTCCAATAGCGGAGTTTCAGAAAAGGATAAGCCAAGATAATGGAAATTCCGATAAGGTGAAGTATGCCGAAAATTACAAAAGCCTTACCTAAAAATATTCGCGTCACCAGAGTTATAATTAAACCCCAGGAAAATATCTTCAAACCTCTTCGAAGATATTTTATGAATAATTTATTTCTTTCTTTATGAGTTTTCTTGGTCCTGGAAAAACTGACACTAAGGGATACCCCGACTAAAAAAATAAATATCGTGGCAGTTGTCCGCGCAAAATACATCCAGAAACCGGAATAAACATTAACATTATAATGGGCAAAATAATGCAGATTATAAAGTAAGTGGTAGAGCACCATCATAATTATGGCAATTCCCCGCAGGAAATCTATTTCCCAGAATCGTTGTTGTAAATTTCTATCCATAAAATACCTCAAGAAAAATAAATTTAAATCCTTTTCATCTTCCGTATTTATTACATTTTCTTATAATCTAAGTTATCTACTTGTATTCTAGGATTTGCCCTACACCAACTTCTTTATGGTTCGTTACTCGAGATAAGGCAATCTTAGATTTTAAATCAGTACAGTGGCAGGCATGCACTTCGCGGGGTTTGATTTTCTCCAAATATTTCAAAGTACCTTCTAACTGTTTCTTCTCCGGATTAAGCAAATGAAATCCCCCAACTATATCAATTATCCTATCATCCCTACAAATCTTTTTAGCATATTCTACGATATTACAAATCCCTGAATGAGAACAGCCGGTAATAATCACCAAACCTTTTGCTGAGCGGTAAGCCAAGGCAGAGTCATCTATTAAATAATCATCTTCTTCAAAATCATCTTTTACCACTTTTCCGATTGGATTTTTTGCTTCAAAATCATTCTTTCTCTCTATTTCTCCCAGAAATACCAATCTCTCGGTTAGCCATAACGGCTCTTTGCTTAATTTTATTTTAAAATGCTTGTTTAACTCTTCCTGTGAAATTATAGAACCTATCTGCTTGAGACCCTTAATTTTCTTCGCCAAAAAAGAATAAGGATGGGCAATTACAGTTGGTTTGGCACCATCTATTTTTTCTATCGAAGCTTCTGTATAATAGCTTATTAAATAAGATAATCCCCAGGTATGGTCGAGGTGTCCATGAGAAATAACCAGGTAATCTAAATCCCGGAAATGAATATTCATTTTTTGGGCATTTTTAATAAAAACATCTGAATATCCTACATCAAATAATATTTTGCGTCCAGCATCCTGAATAAGGTAAGATACTCCCGGTTCTCCCAAAAAGTAGCGGTCTATCAGAGTGTTATTATCTACCAGAACGGTTATTTTGATTTTTTCATTCCCCCTATTATATAAATATTATAATAAAATATTTTAATTTTAGGTTGTTTTTTGGTTATTCTGCTAATTCCAAGGCAACCTCTGCCATCTGGTTAAAGGTCTTCTGCCGTTCTTCTGAAGTAGTCTCTTCTCTGGTCACCAAACTATCGGAAACAGTTAAAATCGAAAGAGCATTAACTTGAAATTTTGCTGCCAGAGTATATAAGACAGCGGTTTCCATCTCTACAGCTAATATTCCATAATTTGCCCAATGCTTCCAGGAATCAGGGTCATCGTGATAAAAAGTATCGGTAGTTAGAACACTCCCTACTTTTACCGGGATATTTTTTTCTAAAGCAATATCATAAGCCCTTTTTAGAAGGTCGAAATTTGCAGTAGAAGCATAATCCATACCATGAAAGCGTATCTTATTAATAGAGGAATCCGTTGAGGCACTCATAGCCAAAATAACATCTCTTATTTTTATATCAGCCTGCATAGAACCACAGCTTCCGATCCGGATCAAATTTTTAGCCTTGTAGTTTGTGATAAGTTCATTTACATATATCGATATAGAAGGTATCCCCATGCCGGTCCCCTGGACAGAGATTCTTTTCCCTTTATAATTTCCGGTATAGCCATACATACCACGTACTTCATTATAACAGATAGCATCAGTAAGGAAATCTTTCGCTATATATTTTGCCCTCAAAGGGTCTCCGGGAAGTAAAACTGTACTGGCGATATCTCCTTCTTTTGCTCCAATATGTATACTCATGATTATTTATCCTCCTGTTTAGATAGATTAAATTAGTCTTTAGTGAACAGTGAATAGTCGTTAGTATTAAAACAAGTTTTAGTTGACAGTTTTTAGTTATCATTATACAGCCAAAAGCTTAAAGCGAAAAGCGAAAAACCATAATTCAAAATTCAAAATTTTTTTCTCAATATTAAATTTTAAGTTCTGTTTTTTTGCTTCTTTAGTTTTTCATTTTTTACAATATAGCGCGTGAGATAAGATATATAAAAATCAATATACTATATACAATGCTATTAAATTTTAAATTTTTAGCTATGGCTTTGCGTTTTGCGCTTTTCGTTTTGCGCTATATATTATCCGCTATACGCTGCCCGCTCCACGCTAATATACGAGATACGATTCACAAGACTTGTCCCCGTGAAAACGGGGATACGAGATACAAATTTAGTTTTCTTCGTTAAATTTTATTATACACTTCTCAATATATTGCCTAAACTTTTTACTGTTCATCCTGTCGTGCCTGGCATCATAGGTAACATGATTTTTGTTATATGGAGAACTTTTAGCGAATATGACAAACGAACCCCTAAAATATCTGGAGACTATCCTTGCACTTTTAGGCAGCAGAATTCTATTGCCCTTCTCATTATATCCCAGGTATCCTTTTTGCCATACCTCTTTTTCCACATAATGACCTGGCTCCAGTTCAGTTACCTTTTCTTTTATAAAAGATGGGTCAATATTTGGGGTAATCGACTTTAGGCCAGCAGTTTCTAAACGAAAATAAGCCCAATTAATATTATTGGGGAAATAATTAAATTCCAGTACTTTCGGTTTAACAATCCTTATTGAATTCGGGGTACTAAATTCGATACATCCCTTCTCTGATGATCTTTTTGCTCCGGTTAAATCATGGCCTCCGCCAACGGGAAATAGAGTATGATTTAAATCTCCAGCAGAACTTAATTTGTTAAGAATAGAAATTATACTATCGATATCCTTCCAAAGACAGTTGTTTGGGATAGCTATCGGAAATAATTTTCTGATAATTTTCTCCCAAACAACTAAATTTTCTGTTTCGAAATCACCTCTATCTAATTTCATAATTTCTCCTCCCTTTAGATAATATTTTGAATATTTTCTATCTCATTATCTTAATAATAAAAAAAATTGCCACTACCTTATAAAAGGTTGAGACAATTTTTAACATCTTCGGTTAGAATAAGTAGTGAATGTTCTGTTTTAGTTTTACCGATAGTGTAATAAAGAATACTGCGGTTTTCTATTAAATCGTGCAATAGAGGAACCCTCTTAATTTATAAGAAATGGCGGAGAGAGAGGGATTCGAACCCTCGGAGCAGGCCTTAACCCGCTCAATTGCTTAGCAGGCAACCACCTTC
Organism: Candidatus Sediminicultor tertius; assembly: GCA_003527405.1. GTDB lineage: Bacteria > Atribacterota > Phoenicimicrobiia > Phoenicimicrobiales > Phoenicimicrobiaceae > Sediminicultor > Sediminicultor tertius. The sequence goes on from DPXH01000087.1 coordinate 15,813, forward strand.
GGCCACTCGGTCATCTCTCCACTTAAAAGTATAACATAATAATTTTTTTCAGGCAAGAAAAACCTGATTCGTATTTCGTATATCGTATATCGTTGAGAAAAAAGTATTGAGTATCGCGTATCGCGTGAAAAAAAATAAAAATAATGGTCAAAGCTATCATTTTCTTTCCTCGAATAACATAAACTACACTTTTCATTAACGGTTCAAAAACATTCTACTAAATCAAAAATATAGGATATTTTTTTACTAGTAAATTTATATTTTAGTGA
>DPXH01000087.1:16384-20126 GCA_003527405.1 Candidatus Sediminicultor tertius
TATTTTAGTGACAGAGTTAGATGAAAAAAGAATAATTATCTTCTCCTTTTTTATCTTATTTTTTCCTGAGTCTTTTCTTTCTCTTAACGCAATACAATATTTCGACTTGCGATAAATATTAAAATATATTAGAATATGCAAAGTAAAAATAAATTAGACAAATATAATTTTAAATTTCAACTCACAATAAAGGAGAGCCGAAAAAGTGAAGCAATATCAATATGAGGTAATTGTAGTAGGTGCCGGCCATGCCGGTTGTGAAGCCGCTTTAGCCGCTGCCAGAATGGGAGCGAAAACACTCCTTATTACTTCCAATATAGACAATGTTGCTCTGATGCCCTGCAATCCCTCTATAGGAGGTCCGGGCAAAGGACATGTAGCCCGAGAAATCGATGCTTTAGGCGGAGAAATGGCTAAAAATACCGATAAAGCCACTATTCATATAAGAATGTTGAACACCAGCAAAGGTCCGGCTATGTGGGCTCTAAGGGCACAGATAGATAAAAGATTATATACTCAGGAAATGATACACACTCTCCAAATCCAAAAAAATTTAGATTTAAAACAGGAGATGGTAACAAAATTAATAGTAAATAATTGTCGGGTAGAAGGGGTAATAGTTAAAAGTGGTTTGGAATTTTCTTCTCCCACAGTAATTTTAACTAACGGAACATTTTTAAATGGCAAAATTTATATTGGAAAAACTACTTATTCAGCAGGAAGAGCCGGTGAACTTGCCTCGATTGGTCTGGCAGAAAATCTTAAAAAGTTGGGTTTTAAAATCGGAAGATTAAATACCTGCACCCCTCCTCGGATAGATAGAAGAACGATTGATTCCTCCAAGATGAAAGAACAGAAGAGTGCAGATATCCCTCTGTCTTTTTCTTTTGAAAATAAGGGAAAAATATATAAGGATTTTTCGGTATTTATGACCCGCACCAATCAGAAGACCCATCAGATAATCCAGGATAATATCCATAGAGTCCCCCTCTCTAATGGCACCATCCAGAGTGCAGCTATCAGATATTGTCCCTCTGTAGAAGATAAAATAATTAGATTCCCTGAAAAAGAATCTCATCAGATATTCTTAGAACCAGAGGGATATAATACTGAAGAAATATATTTACAGGGATTTTTTACCAGCCTGCCTGCTGATGCCCAGGATGAAGCCATACGAACTATTAAGGGGTTAGAAAATTGTAAAGTTATCAGATACGGATATGCCATTGAATATGATATGGTCTATCCTAATCAATTAAAATACTCTTTAGAAACTAAGGCAATTAAAGGATTATTTTTAGCCGGGCAGGTTAACGGCACCTCGGGATATGAAGAGGCAGCTGAACAAGGATTGCTAGCGGGTATAAATGCAGTACAACTGACACGCGGTAACGAGCCCTTAATTCTGGACCGTTCAGAAGCTTATATTGCCGTAGAGATAGATGATTTAGTTACAAAAAGTGTAACTGAACCCTATCGTCTAAGAACCGGACTGGCTGAATATAGACTTTTGTTAAGGCAGGATAATGCGGATTTAAGACTTACTCCTTATGGATATCAGTTGGGCTTAATCTCGGAACAAAGATACAAAAAATTTTTGAAGAAAAAAACCCTGATTGAAAAGGAGAAAGAAAGGTTAAAAGAGGTAATTATCCATACTACCCAAAAGGTAAATGAATTACTGAATAAATTAGGCACTACCCCTCTATCCGAAGCAACTACTCTGGCTACTTTACTGACCAGACCTGAGGTAACTTACAATCAAACTGCTTCTATTGACCCCAACAGACCGGAATTGCCTGCTGAGGTAACCGAGCAAGTTGAAATTCAGATAAAATATGCAGGATATATCAAAAGACAAGAAATTCAGGTAAAAAGATTTAAGAAATTAGAGAATTATAAAATACCCAAAAATATCGATTATTTTAATATGCACGGTATATCCCATGAAGGCAAGGAAAGATTCTCGGAAGTGCAGCCAATTTCTTTAGGCCAGGCTAAAAGAATCCCCGGAATAACCCCTTCAGACATCGCCGCCTTGATGATAAATATTGAAAAGATAAAGAGAACAAAAAAATAGAATGACAGATAAGTTTGTCCTCGTGAAAATGGGGAATACCCATCCTATTTTGTAATGAGTAATGGGTAACAAGTAATGGGTTAATTGAGGAGATAACATAATTGGTCAATTGGTGAATTAGTGAATTAGTGAATTATCCAATGCTAACGCTCCCTTTTACATTTGTCGGATTAATCAACATATCAGATACCGAGCATTTTTCTTTTACTAATTTATGAAGTTGTTGGATCTTTTCTTCTGGAGCGTTTGTTTTTATTTTCACCTCATATCTAATCTGTTTGAACCCTCTCCTCTCTCTACCTTCCTTATCTGTCCAACCACCATGAACCGTATCCCCTTCTAGATTAATTGTTAAACCCTCTATTTCTACTCCAAATTTTCTTGCATATGCACGATAAGTTACTGCTACACACCCGCCTAAAGCAGTCAATATCATTTCAACCGGATTAGGAGCAGTGTTAGTGCCTTTCAATTCTAAAGGTTCATCTATGCCAACTTTAAATTTCCTTACTTCGGTCTCGGTTTTAAAACCTTCCAACCATTCAGTCTGAGCTTTATAAGTTCGTATTTTCATCTTTTTCTCCCTTCTTTCAATAATTATCAGGGCGTATGCAATACGCCCTTACTTACAATATTACTATTATGGGCAGAGGCAAGGTGATCTGCCTCTGCATCTTTTAATTTCTATCTTAGGCGATACTCGCAATAGGCAATACAGTATAGCAAAACACTATTTACTAAATTTTTAATTAATTGGAGAATTGGTGCATTGGTCAATCGGTCAATTAACTAATTTTCCTGCTGCCTTTAAAGTATTCTGCATCAGCATAACATTAGTTATCGGTCCTACTCCTCCGGGAACCGGAGTAATGACAGATACTTTATCCAAGACTTCATTGTAAGCTACATCCCCCACTAATTTTCCTTCCACCTCATTTGTCCCTACATCAATAATAACTACTCCCTCTTTTACCATATCCCGCTTAATTATCTCAGGTTTTCCTACTGCCGCAATCAGAATATCTGCCTGACGGGTAAAGTAGCTTAAATCATTGGTTCGGGAATGACAGATGGTGAGAGTAGCATTGGCATACTGCTTTTTCTGGAGAAGTATGAGGGACATCGGTCTTCCTACAATATTACTCCTTCCCACGATAACGGTATGTTTCCCTTCTACTACAATATTCTCTCTCTTCATCAATTCATATACTGCATAAGGGGTGCAAGGCAAAAATTCCGGTTTACCCAAAGCCAGTCTTCCCATATTAATGGGGTTAAAGCAATCTACATCTTTGGAAGGATCTACTGCTTCTTGAATCCGTTCCTGGTTTATATGCTCAGGAAGGGGAACTTGCACTATAATCCCACTTACCTTTTTATTCTTATTCAAATTATCTATGAGTTTTAAGAGTTCTTCTTCGGTAGTTTCGGAAGGTAAACTGTATTTTTCAAAACTAATAGAAGCCCTTTCGCAGGATTTAGCAATCATCTTAACGTAAAATAAGGATGCCGGGTCTTCTCCTGCAATAACTACTGCTAATTTAGGAGTTATTTCATGTTTTTTGATAAAATCTTCTACTTTTGCTTTTAAAGATTCATTAATCTCTTTAGCTATTTTTCTACCATCGATTATCTTGGCCATGGTAAGTATCTCTCCTTTTT
>DPXH01000130.1 GCA_003527405.1 Candidatus Sediminicultor tertius
CAGGAAATATTTTATAACTTTACCGTTGAACATCCCCGGGATATGCTGGTAGAAGGATTGTGAAGACAATTATTTATTCTAATGAAAGTTTTTAAGGCAACTATTTAGGATAGATAGGTAACAAAAAATTTAAAAAGGTGATTCCGTGAAGATTGATAAATTCTGGGAAGAGAAAGAAAAAGAGATTCAGGAGAAAATAATTCACAAATGTTTAGCCCAATATCTTAGTGGATATAGAAATTTTTTCGGACCATTGTGGGGTTTATTCTTTTTTACTAAGCAAGCAATCTATTTTCAAACTTTTCCTAAGAAAAATTGGCTTTCATCTATTTGGCAAACAGAGACAGAAGATTTAGGGGATTCATCTCTTAATTTTTGTATTCCTTGGAAGGAAATTACAAAAATAACTTTCCCTGAAGAGAAGTCAAAAATAAAGAAGCTCTTTTCTGCCCCAGGTAATCTGGTAACATTGGATTATGTAAGTGAAAATGAAAATTTTAGTCTAAAATTATTATTTAATGATGGTATAGATGTATTGAAAGAAAGTTCCTCCTCTTTGCGTATAAATAAGTGAATGACAAAAAAATTGTCAACAAACAAAAATTTTAAGGAGGAACGAATAGAATGAAAAGTTCAAGAAATTTAAAAGTTGGAGTAACTCTGCTGGTCATAGCACTGGCGGTAGGAGTTTTTGCCCTCATCGTTTGGGCAGATAGTAATGGAGCATATGGAATGGGAAATGGATCCAGTGGAAATATTGAAACCCCCAGATACGGTATGCAAAATAAAGAGGTTTCTAACCAGATGCAAAACCAGGATTGTGAAGGGTGTGCAGACTGTATAGAAGGACAGGGGAATGGAATGGTTCGAAAAGCAAATGCACCCGATGATGATGAAGACGGTATCCCCAATGGACAAGATTCGGATTATGTACCACATAATTGTGATGAAGAATGTGACGGCACTTGTGACAGTGAACCTAAAGGCAGCGGCATGAGAAGAAATTCTTCTGATAATATTACCGGATTGCAGGCTCATGTAAGCGGAAGGGAAATGAAGACTATGACCATTGCAGATATTGCTGCTCTTTGGGGTATAGATGCTGGTGAATTGTTAGAGGGAATTGAGAATGAATTTGAACTTACTCAAGGATATGACATTAGCAGCACTATAGATGATTTAAGGGGAGAATATAGATTTTCACCTTATCAGATAATGGAGATTGCCCAGGAAATTAAAACAGCATTAGTAGAATAAATTCTTAACCATCAAAATAAAGTAGATAATTTTAATCGATAAGAGATAGCTCCCTTGCTGATAAGAGTGAGGGAGTTATTTTTTTGGGTGGAAAAATTTTTAAAAATAAAGATAAAGATAAAGTTGACAAAAAGATACAAAAATAGTATCATAATAAAAAATAAAGAATAAATTTTTAAAACAGAGGAATTATTATCAAGATAAAAAAAATAAAGGAAAATTGAAAATGAAACTTATTACCAGAAACACCGATTATGCAGTAAGGGCACTTTGTTGTATTGCCGAACAAAAACAAGAGGTAATCTCAGCTGACCGATTAGTTAAATCTTTAGATATGCCCCGCCCCTTTTTAAGGAAAATATTACAAACTTTAACCAAGGCTGGATTACTTAATTCATCTAAAGGAAAGGATGGCGGTTTTTCTTTAACTGTATCCCCAGAAGAAATAACCCTAACCGATGTAATGGAAATATTTCAGGCACCGATAAGATTAAACGAATGTAAATTTAAAAAAAACGATTGTCCTTATATAAGCGATTGTCTTTTGAAGGGAAAGATAGATGAAATAGAGAAAGAGGTTATCGCAAAATTAAAAGCTATAACCATAGCGTCTATAATAAAAAAGGAGGTAAATGTAGATGACTAAGAAGTTAGAAGTTTATAAATGTGAGATTTGCGGAAATATTGTTGAGGTATTACATCAAGGGAAGGGAGCTTTAGTCTGCTGTGGGCAGGAAATGAAGCTGATGGAAGGACAGACTGCTGATCAGACTACCGAAAAACACGTGCCGGTAATGGAAAAGATTCCTTCCGGAATTAAGGCGGTAGTCGGTTCAACCCTGCATCCCATGGAAGAGAAACACTATATCGAGTGGATTGAAGTTGTTACCGAAAAAGGTGCTTCCCGAAAATTTTTAAAGCCTGGTGACAAGCCGGAATCTCTATTTAAAGATGTAGAAGGATTGGAAAAAATTAGGGAATACTGTAGTGTTCACGGATTGTGGGAGAATAAAGAAAGGAGATGAGCAAATGGATTTAAAAGCCCTTCGCAATATCAGTTACGGTATCTATATAATCAGTTCCAAAAAAGAAGACCGCATAAACGGGCAGATTGCCAATACAGTTTTTCAGACAACTTCCGAGCCGGCTACCATTGCAGTTTGCATCAATAAAGAAAATTTAACCCATGAGTTTATTACCGAAAGTAAAGTCTTTTCCGTTTCGGTATTAGAACAGGAAACCGATATGAAATTTATCGGAAGATTTGGTTTTAAATCGGGAAGAGATGAAGATAAATTTAAGGGAGTAAATCATAAGATCGGGGTAACCGGTGCGCCCATAATTAGGGAAAACACTATAGCTTTTATGGAGGCCGAAGTAGTTATGGAAATGGATGCGGGCACCCATACTCTATTTGTAGGGAAAGTTGTCGAGGCAGGGAATATTAAAAAGGCAAAACCTTTGACTTATGATTATTACCATCAAGTGAAGAAAGGCGTTTCTCCTAAGACCGCACCTACTTATATTCCCAAAGAAGAAAAATCGGAAAAAGAGATAAATATAGAAAAAAAAGGAAAGGAGTCAGAAAAAATGATTAAGTATAAATGTACTGTTTGTGGTTATATCTATGAGCCTGAAAAAGGCGATTCCGAATCAGGGGTAAAGCCGGGAACTCCCTTTGAAGCCCTGCCCGATGATTGGGAATGCCCGATATGTGGTGTAGGTAAAGATGAATTTGAAGAGGTGAGTTAAAAATGGCTGTAAAAAAAATAAAAAAAGATATTCATTGGGTAGGGGCGATTGACTGGGATAGAAGGCTATTTGATGAACTCATCCCTCTTCCCGAAGGCACCAGCTATAATGCTTATCTGATAAAAGGTCAGAAGAAGACGGCTTTAATCGATACGGTTGACCCGACTAAGGAAGATGATTTATTGGACAATTTGGATGATTTAAGGATAGAGCATCTGGATTATATAGTGGTAAATCATGCCGAACAGGATCATTCCGGGGCTATTCCTTTAATGTTAGAATTATTTCCGAAAGCAAAAGTGGTCACCAATGAGAAATGCAAGAAAATGCTGATGGAACATCTTCTGGTAGCGGAAGATAGAATTATAACCGTAAAGGATAATGATACTCTGTCTTTAGGCGGGAAAACTCTAAGATTTATATTCACTCCCTGGGTGCACTGGCCGGAAACCATGTTAACTTACTTAGAAGAGGACAAGATTTTGTTCAGCTGCGACCTGTTTGGGGCACATCTTGCCGAGAGCAATTTATGGGTGGATGATGAGTCTAAAGTTTACTTTGCCGCCAAACGTTATTATGCGGAGATTATGATGCCTTTCCGCAGCAATATCAAAAAGAATTTGGAAAGATTGAAGGAATTAGAGATTAAAACCATTGCCCCCAGTCACGGTCAGATCTATTCTAATCCGGAATTTATTTTGTCGGCTTACAGAGAATGGATTTCCGATGAAGTAGAAAATGAAGTGATTATTCCCTATGTTTCCATGCACGGCAGTGTCGAGGAGATGGTGTATATATTGGCTGAAGAATTAATGAGAAAGGGAATAACCGTAAAACCTTTTAATCTTTCCAGGACCGATATAGGTGCATTAGCTATAGCTTTAGTGGATGCTGCCACCATCGTAATTGCCTCACCTACGGTTTTGACCGGTGCACACCCTAAAGCAGTTTCAGCGGTTTATCTGGCCAATGCCTTAAGGCCAAAACTGAGATATGCCTCGGTTATCGGTTCTTACGGATGGGGAGGAAAGATGCTGGAAGATATTAGTGCAATGATAGGCAATTTAAAAGTAGAGATTCTTTCTCCGGTGATAATAAAGGGTTACCCTAAAGAAGAAGATTACAATTCTTTAATAAAATTAGCCGGTGAAATAGCAGAAAAACACAAAAATTTATAAGTGATTGTAACCCAAAAATACACAAAATGGTAATGTACAATAAAACATAATTTTCTATAAATAGAATGTTGTGCTGCGCTCACAGATGCAAGGTGCAAGTAAGGAGAATAGCGTGGAGTGAGGGATTAAACCCCTCCTCTGTCATTCCCACGAAAGTGGGAATCCAGAATGAAGGATAAGATAAGATGGATAGATTCTTGCTTTTGCAGGAAAGACAAAAAAAATATTAGGAGGATGAAAAATGAAAGATTTAAAAGGAACAAAGACTGAAAAAAACTTAATGGAGGCTTTTGCCGGGGAATCCCAGGCTAGAAACAAATATAGTTATTTTGCCTCTGTTGCCAAAAAAGAAGGGTATGAACAGATTGCCTCTATTTTTTTGGAAACAGCTGAAAACGAAAAGGAACACGCCAAACTTTCTTTTAAAAAATTAGCAGGAATCGGAAGCACTATCGATAATCTAAAGGCAGCAGCTGCCGGTGAAAATTTCGAATGGACGGAAATGTATCCCCGTATGGCCAAAGAAGCCAAAGAAGAAGGGTTTGCAGAGATTGCCAAGATGTTTGAGGGGATAGGTGAAATTGAAAAAGGGCATGAAGCTCGTTACCGAAAACTGCTAAAAAATATAGAAGAGGATAAAGTTTTTAAAAAAGGAGAGAAGACTATCTGGAAATGCCGAAATTGCGGCAATATTTATGAAGGAGCCGAGTCACCCGAAGTCTGCCCGGTATGTAAACACCCTCGAGCTTATTATGAAGTAAAAGTTGAAAATTATTAAATTAAAGTGCACCAGGGGACGGTTCTCTGGTGCAATTTAAAAAACAGAAAGGAGATAAATTTATGTTAAGCGAAAAAATGGTTAAGAGCATAAATCATCAGATAAACAGGGAGCATTACTCTGCTTATTTATATCTTTCCATGGCCTCTTATGCTGCTGCGGAAGGTTTAAACGGATTTGCCAACTGGTTTACAGTTCAAATGCAGGAAGAAATGTTTCATGCCGAGAAAATGTATAATTACGTAAATCAACAGGGAGGCAGAGTATTACTGGAAGCTATCGAACGGCCACCGTCAGAATTTTCCTCTATGCTTGACTTATTTGAAAAGACTTTGGAACACGAAAAAGGGGTAACCGCTATGATTAATGACCTGGTTAAATTGGCGCGGGAAGAGAATGATTATGCAACCGAATCTTTCTTGCAATGGTATGTGACTGAACAGGTTGAAGAAGAAGCGAGCCCGGCTGAGATTATCCAGAAATTAAAGTTTATCGGGAAAGACGGTAGAGGTCTTTTAATGATTGATAAAGATTTAGCCGCCCGAGTATTTACTGTTCCTGCGGCAACAGAATAGTAAAATATTTAGAGAAAGTTACCAAAATAGAAAATTTATAAGGAGGATCCAAAAAATGGAAGAATTAACAGGGAATAAATTCCCCCTAATAGGCGATCAGTTGCCTGAAATGGAGGTACAGACTACTCATGGAAAGATGAAATTACCGGATAATTTTTCTGGAAAATGGTTTGTTCTGTTTAGTCACCCGGCAGATTTCACCCCGGTTTGCACTACAGAATTTGTAGCTTTTGCCAAGAGACACGAAGAATTTAGAAAACTGAATTGTGAACTCATCGGGCTGTCTATAGACCAGGTGTTTTCTCACATCAAATGGGTGGAATGGATTGAAGAAAAATTGGGAGTAGAGATTCAATTTCCGGTAATTGCTGACGACACAGGAAAAGTTGCTAAAAAACTTGGAATGATTCATCCCGGAGCAGGGACCAGTACTGTAAGAGCTGTTTTTCTTGTTGACCCCAAAGCGGTAATCAGATTAATATTATTCTATCCTGCTTCGGTAGGGAGAAATATGGATGAAAT
>DPXH01000065.1:0-837 GCA_003527405.1 Candidatus Sediminicultor tertius
GGACGAAAAAGAACAGAGAACCGTCCCCTGTTCTTTTTTAATCAAATACTACCTTTTCTACGCCCTGTAATTTATCCAATATTTTATTGGTAATCAATTTTAGATGTTCGGGTCTTTTAACAAAATCTAAATCATCTGCCGGAACATTTAAGATAGGGCAGATACTAAAATTCTCTATCCACTCCTCATATAAAAGATTTAACTGATTCAAATATTCCTCAGAGATAGTTTTTTCATAATCTCTTCCTCGTAGGGAAATTCTTTTTAATAGAGTGGGAACCGAAGCTTGAAGATAAACAATTAAATCCGGGGGAGTAAGGAATTGAGTCATTATTGTAAACAATTCCTGGTAATTTTCATAATCACGATCTTCCATGTATCCCTGCTGATTTAAATTTTTAGCAAATATGTCTACATCCTCATAAATACTTCTGTCCTGAACTACCGAGGCAGGATTCTTTAATATCTCCTGATGATAGCGAAATCTTTTAGACAGAAAAAATATCTGGAGATGAAAACTCCACTTTTTCATATCTCCATAGAAGTCCTCTAAATAAGGATTGTTTTCTACTACTTCATAGTATGCTTTCCAACCTAATCTTTTACTCAACAAGTCAGTTAAACTTGATTTACCACAGCCAATATTCCCTGATACTATAATAAATTTTTTCATTTTAAACTATCCCCCTTGTAAATTTCATCTATAACATATTCGAGGTCTTTACTTTTGCCAACAAAATCAAGGCCATTAGTGTCTATTTTAATTAACTTTGTTTTTTTATAATTATCGGGATAAGAAAAAAATTCTTCGTAAGCTAAATTCAATCTTCTCATATA
>DPXH01000065.1:1220-4887 GCA_003527405.1 Candidatus Sediminicultor tertius
CATTTCGGTACTCGCTTGCAGATAAATAATTAAATCAGGGCGAGGAATATCTTTAACCATAATTTCATAGAGGCGTTCATACATAGAAAGTTCATTTCCGGAAAGATTGAGATGAGCAAATAACCTGTCTTTGGCAAATAGGTAGTCGGAAAAGATTAGTTGATTGAACAAATCTTGCTGAGCTAATTCTAATTGTTGTTTATAGCGGCTCAGCAAAAAAAATATCTGAGTCTGGAAGGCGTATCTTTCTATATCATTATAAAATTTAGATAAAAAAGGATTTTCTTCCACCACTTCTAAATTATGCCTTGCATTAAATCTTTTACTTAACAATAAAACTAAACTTGTTTTCCCTGCTCCTATAGCTCCTTCTACTACAATAAATTTACTCTTAAGTTTAATCATCTACCTGCTCCTTTATTTTTTGAGAATCAAGCTGATTATTTTTCCTTTCGTAATTCCACTCATAGGTCGAGTATTTATTCTCTAAAAGTTCTTTGGAAATTTTTTCTTCCTGTTCGGTTAATTTGCCTTCTACTAATCTTACCCCAAACTCTTCTTCAAACCCCCGGGGGAGAATTTCTGATAATTCTGAAAAATTTATCTTTCTCTTTAAAATATCTTCCAAACTGGTGGCATTAAATTTTGTTTTTAGCCTTTCCCTTATCTGAGTTGAGGGAAAATTGAATACAGAAAACAATTTATCTTTTTCTAATTCTATCAATAAAGAGCCGTGTTGTAAAACTATTTCCCTTTTTCTTACCTGAGCAGAACCTACAATCTTTTTACCTTCAACCTGTACCTCGTATTGAGAGGGGACAGAAAAACAGATTGATTTAATATCAGAATGATAAATTTTAGATTCTTTACCTTTAGATAAAGGATTATCCTTTAATTTTTCTCTCAAAGGAACTAACTCAGCTTCTATCCCCAAATAAGAAAGACCTCTAATCATTCCTCCGCTAATCTTCTTATAGGTCTCTAAGATAGAATCATTAACTAAAGGATGGTTTTCTCCAATTATAAAACTATAGGTTAATTCTTTGTCATGCAAAACTGCCTTGCCCCCAGTGGGCCGGCGGATAATATCGATTCCTAGATTTTTACAAAAATTTACATCTATCTCTTTCTCTAAATCTTGAAAATAACCTAAAGATACAGCCGGGGGAGACCATTGATAAAATCTAATAGTGGGAGGGACCAAGCCCTCCCGATGAGCTATCATTATTGCTTCATCAATAGCCATGTTCATAAAACCGGTATGATAACTATCTTTTATTAATCGCCATTCCATTGATTTTCCCCTTTCTGTTTGAATAAAATAAGGCTAACAAAATCAAAAACCTGTTAGCCCTTTTTTATTCTATTTATAAAAACAAGTTGCTGGGATATAAACATAAATTATTAAAGTTATAAAAATTTTTATTTAACTATTATTTATTGGCAAATTATTCACTCTTTGCAGATATTGTTTTAAATTTGTTAATTGCCTGTATTCCTTCATTCACCACAAATCCAGCCAATATCAACAGAACAACTGATACACATCCTAATAAATAATTTCCCTTAGCAAAATTCTGGAACACCATGGTAATTAAAGCAACAACTGTAACTATAATCATAAAGATCATCGGATACATAGTGGCTGTATATTTCTTGCCCATATGAGCTAACCAAGCAGTTGCTCCTAATAAAGCTAAGCCAGCAAGAAGCTGATTCGCTGAACCAAATATCGGCCAGATTGCAGTCCAGCTACCACTTAAAGCAAGCGCTCCACCGGCTACGACAGTAATAATAGTTGCTACATATCTATTAGAAATAGCCGGTGCCCATTCAGCAGTTAATTCTTCTAAAGCATATCTGCCTAACCTGGTAGCAGTATCTAAAGAAGTAAGTAAGAATGAAGATACAGTTAAAGCACCAAAAGTTATTCCTATCTGCTCAGGTATACCTAAATTGGCTAAAAAGCTTCCTATACCATGGGCAAAGACACCTACCGGTCCACCCCAATTAGCTAATCCACTTGCCAATCCTTCTTTAGTTAACATAGCCGCCGTACCTAAAGCAATAACCGCTAATAAACCTTCTAACAGCATTGCTCCATACCCTATTACTTTAGCATCTGTTTCCTTATTTAACTGTTTAGAGGTAGTTCCGGAGGAACAAAGGGAATGGAAGCCAGATATTGCTCCACAGGCAATTACTACAAAGAGCATGGGGAAGAGATAGCCCACCGGTTGTTTAAAAGCAGTAAAGGCGGGAAGCTCTAATTGTGGAGCCCCAAAAAGTATACCTAAAACAGCTCCACCTAAAGCGGTGTAAAGCAAGAATGAAGATAAGTAATCTCTCGGTTGCAACAAAACCCAAACTGGCATAGATGAAGCAAAAAAGATATAAACGAACAATATCCAAATCCAGGTATTAAAATTAAATGATAGGAAGGGTGCAGATACACCAATCCAAAAAGCTATAACTAAGGCAATTACTCCTACTATGGTTACTGTGCCAAGGGGCATATTTTTACGATAAAGGGCAAACCCCATAAATATAGCAATAACCATCATCAGCGCTGAAGCAGTAGCCACTGAAGAACTAGCAGCAAAGGTATTAGCCACCAGAATAGCAAAAACAGCTACTACTAATACTAAAGCCAGCCAAATAAATATTAAAAATAATATTTTTGCTTTCTTGCCTACATTTTTGCCAACTACTTCTCCTACTGTTTTTCCCTCGTGTCTTACCGAAGAAATAAGTGACATGAAATCATGCACTCCTCCGATGAAGATACTTCCTATAACAATCCATAAAAAGCAGGGAAGCCATCCAAAAACAGAAGCAGCAATAGGTCCTACAATTGGACCTCCTCCGGCAATAGATGCAAAATGATGTCCCATTAAAACCGGGGCTTTCGCCGGAACATAATCCACTCCATCAGTCATAGTATGTGCAGGAGTTTTTTTGCTATCGTCTAATCCCACAAGTTTCCCTAAATAACCACCGTAAGTTTTAAGGGCAATCGCAAAAGCAACAAGAGCTATTAAAACTAAAATTAAAAGATTCATTTAAAATATCCTCCTTTTTCTTAAATAAAAAATAAAATAATATATCAAGTTTCTTTGTCCCAGCAACTTATAACTACTTATAAATAATATAATACTTTTAAGCTCTATCACCTCCCAATCCGGATTTAGATTTAATCTTATAAGCGGAAAGTACTTCTTTCCCTTTTTGATTAGAATATAACTTTTCTTCCTTTAAGTCGACTAAAATCAACCTTATATCACACCATCCCTTGATGCCTAACAAGAAAGATTTGGAAAATTTAAACTTTTTAGCAAAGCTTAGCGCTTCCTCCGAAAAACCCGAAGCAGAAACCAATACTCCATTTATAATGGTAGACATAATATCTACCGAAGGAGTAAACAGTTCATTAATTAAAGATTTTAAATATTTAGAAAATTCTTCTACTTCATTTTTATCTAAAAATCTTTTTTCTGCTTTAACTGCTGCATATTCTTTGGTATAATGTTGGTCAATTTTTATACTCTTAGTTAAAACTTGACGAAAATGTTCGGTAGAAGATTTAGCGAATATATCTACCTTTAGGCCAGACATTTCTTTATCTCTCTCTACTACATAATAATATTTATAACGTTCTTCTAAATCT
>DPXH01000175.1 GCA_003527405.1 Candidatus Sediminicultor tertius
ATTTTAAATATTTTTGAAGTACCCTTCTAAATAAATTACTTTTTATTAACTCTTCGCTGTCCGGGCACACTCCTCTATTGCTTTTAATAACTACTTGTTTATCATAAAAATGAAATTCTTCTTTCACTATGTTTTATATTTGCTCCTTTTTAAAGTTGTTTTTTAATGTTACAAATTCTTTCTATCGCGAAATTTCCTTAGATTTTTCTGTTGCTCGGCTTATTGCCTTAATGAGAGCTACCCTTATTCCTCCATCTTCTAATTCCATCAATCCATCTACCGTAACTCCCGCTGGAGTAGTTACAGCATCCTTTAACAAAGCCGGATGCATTCCTGTTTTTAATACCATCTTTGACGCTCCCGATAGGGTTTGAGCGGTTAATTTTTTAGCCAATTCACGAGGTAGACCCATTCTTACTCCTCCTTCAGTTAAAGATTCGATAATTATATAGGCATATGCCGGCCCACTGCCTGATAAAGCTGTAACTACATCCATTAATTCTTCCCGGTAAATAACCTCCACTAACCCTATTGCTCCAAAAATATCTATAGCCATCTGAATGTGATTTTCCTCAATATGCTTCCCCGGACAGAGAACGGTCATGCCTTCGTTAATTAAGGCGGGCGTATTGGGCATGGCCCTGATTACCGGGATATTCTTTTCCAAACATTCCTCTATGAATTGAGTACTGGTGGCCGCAGCAATGGATATTATTAATTGTTTTCCAGAAATTATGTCTTTGATATCAGAAAGTACTTTCTTTATCATCTGGGGCTTAATCGCAAGTATAATTATATCTTTCCCTAAAATCATTTCTCTATTATTAATATATGTTTTAATGCCATATTTTTTGTTTATCTCTTGAGCATGTGCTTCCTGGGCAGTACTGCCAGCTAAATTTTCTTTCTTCACTAAATTATTTTTTATTATTCCATTAAGAAGAGTTTCCCCTATTTTTCCTACTCCGATTATAGCAACTTTTTTATTGGTAAGCATAATATTTATATCCCTCCTTTTAATAAAAAGCATTCAATTTTAAAATTAACCAATTTACCAATTTAAAATCTAATAGTTACCCCGTCTAATCCGCCTACATCTCAGCTCTTATTATATTCTATCAGTCCACAAAATTTCACCTTAAAGCCAAAAAATGCATAAAGGATTTGTTTGTCATCTTTTTTCTATTTTACTACAGTAAAATTGATATCTCCCCATAGACCCATTTTATCATGTTTTATAATTACTACACCCTTTACCCCTTGTATCTTTTGGGCATAACTTAATCCTCTATCTATATCTTCCTTAGTTTTTATTATATTACCTACTGCCGTAGCAGCAGCATCCGCAAGCGAAACAGAATCAGAAATCACCGTAACCGCATCCGCCTTTCCAAAACTTAAAGAAGGACCCACTGTTCCAGAAGAGGTGCAAACTCCACAATAATTTTCTTGCGCCTTTATCCTTAAAACAATTCTCTGATTCAGAGGGGACTCTCCGGCAAATATACTCACTCTTCTCGCCTTACTACTCTTAATAAAAATATCCCCACCATTCTCCACTATTACTTCAGAAGAATAATTTAAAAGTTCTTTCCCTACGAATTCAGCTATTGCTCCTGCTACTGCAGCCATAGGTCCAACTCCACACAATGCTGTTGTGTGAATCATAGACTTGATTATCTCGGGAGCCTTTTTATCCTGAGAATAAGGGAAAAGAGTGTTTTGAAATAAAGGGTGGCTATAAATATAATTCTCTATCTGTTTTCTAAAGTCTGAAACTACCTGTCGTGCATAGAAACTTAATTCTTGATCCGCTCTTATAAATAAATCGCTTTCTTTTTCCTTTATTTGAAAAGAAATTAAATCTTTTCCTTCAATTAAATTTCGATATTTCCTTTCTTTATACTCCATTTTGTTAGTTTGAGGAAAAACCATTGCTTTTCTTCTCACTTACTTTTTATCCTTTTTAAAAGGTAACTTTGATTGCCTGTAAAGGACAAGCCTCTACACAATTACCACATACTATACACTTTTCATAATCGAACTTTAATTTATAAGTCACTTTGTCTAAGAATAACACTCCTGTTGGACAAATAGAGACGCAAGCTCCACAATCAATACATTTCTCCTCATCCCATATTACCTCTTGCTCTAATAGTTCAATCCCTACGCCTATCTGCCTGACAAAGTTCAAACCTTCTTTTATTTGCTCGTCCTCTCCTTTGAGTTCTAAAACTAATTTTCCCCCCAAACTTGGTTCGAATTTTGCCTGCAAAATATTTACCCACAAGCCATAATCTTTTATCAACTGATAGGTTACTGGTCTCTCAACATTTTGAGGAGAAAATGTAAAAATTACTTTCTTGTTTAACATTTAAATCATTCCTTTAAGCTTATTATTTTAGAAATTTTAATTTCCAAATATATTATGGTTATTCCCCAAAAAGCTAAAAAATATTTTCAACAAATTATACATATGGTGCGTTACAGATAATTTTATAGTAAATTATGGCTTTTTAGCTATAATTATGTTGTGAGGGCACGATGCATCGTGCCCCTACGTTGCTATTTTGTCATTCCCGTACTCTTTGTCATTCCCCCGGAAGCGGGAATTCAGATTAACAAATTTACTTTCTTTTTAGGTTATAATCACTTAATTACTTCTACCGAATTTCTAATAAAGGCTTGAATTCATTCTCTTTGGAAAATTTTTGAATAGGCTCCTGTAATAAAAATTTTCCCCTTAGTATTTCTTCTTTTAATTTTTGGGCAATTTCTTGAGCTTTAGCATAACTGGAAAGAGGAGAAGTGGGAACATCTTTCCCTCGAATGGTAATATTCCCCTCCCTTAATTGCTTATAATTTACCCTGCCCAAAGAGGGCTTTTTTAAATGAGGAAAACTATAATCAATTATCTCAGTCCATATATCTTCATCTTTTACGGCCACATTTTTCATTATTTCACTATTCAAAATAGGAATTGGTATTCCTATCCCTACCACTAAAGTCACTCCGTATCCTTTAAAAGTTGCTGCCCGAATATAATCTGTGCTCATCCCTTTTAAATCTCCGATTACTGCCAATGTTCCACCTTTGTAGATGGTTTTTTCATTTTCATCTTTTATTACTTGAGGATAAAATTGTGTCCCTTCCCAAACAATATAACCCTGTGCTCCACCTAAAAAGGTGCGAGTTCCAATACCGATAGTTTTAAATTGAGGATCATTAAGTAAGGGGCTCAATTGACCGCTGGTACAATAATTTGCGTTTCCTATATCAGGAAGTAATATCCCCATATAAGTATATATTTTCTTATTAGAAGTATTTACCGCTACATTATAGTTTTGATAACTATTTCGAGGATTAAATAAAATTGCTTGATTTATACTTTCTTTAGTAATATAAGTCTCTATTTCCCGCCGGGGATAGCAATCAGTACCCTGGGATAGGGCTTTTAATTTAATCTCTTTACCGGAAATCAAATCTTCAATTACGTGAGCTCCCCCATACTCCATCCCTTCACTTTCAGAAAGCTGAGTAGCCCCCAAATAAACATCAACTGCTGCCAATCCCGCATAAGCTTCAACATCATTCAGCCATACTCTCTGCATTCGGATAGGAGGATCACTGTGTCCAAAATTAATTATTACTCCCGAGGAACACATTGGCCCAAAAGTACCGGTAGTGACCACATCAATTTCTTCTGTAGCCTTTTCTATACCCTTTTCTTCAACTATCGGAATAATTTCTTCGGCAGTTACTATTACGGCTTCGCCTTTTTTAATCCTTTTATTTATTTCTTCGTAAGTTCTTTGTATGGTCAAAAAATAACCCTCCTACTTCACCCTTTATTCTCTTTTTTCTGAAACGCAATTATATTTAACATTTTCTCAGTTGCTTCTATAGCTGCTAAAACCTGATCGGGGTTAACTCCTTTAGTGATAAAAGTTTTGTGATTTTGCCACCCCCAGGTAATGGTACACTGCACTAAAGCATCCGTTTTCCCTCCGGGAGGTATATTAACCGTATAATCTAAAAGAATTGGCAAAGGATAATTTATTTTTTTTGCTATTTTCCCAATGGCATTCATAAATGCATCATATCCACCGTCCCCTTGGGCACTCTCTTCTAATTGCATCTCTTTATTCTTCCCTTTATCTTTATACAGCAATTTAACTACCGCGATAGGCCTCAATTCCATGCTGGTAACTATATTACATAATTCTAATTTAAAGGTCTTCTCTTGTGGTGTTTCTAAAACATCTGAAATAATATAAGGTAAATCCCCTGTTGTAATAGTTTCTTTTCTATCGCCAAGTTCAATAATTCTCTCTAACACACGTTTTTTTTGTGCTTTAGTAAGCTCAATGTCAATTTCCTCTAAATTATATTCTAAATTAGATTTTCCGCTTAGTTTACCCAAAGAATATTGTCTCTTACGGTTAAATCGTTCAGGGAAAAGAGAGGTAACATATAGATTGCCCTTTTTATCTCCATCTGCATGAATCCCAGCGGTCTGTGTAAAGACATTAGAGCCAGATATAGGTTTGTTAAAAGCTATTCTTTGTCCAGAAAAGGCTTCAACTGTTTTACTAAGATGGAATAAGCATTTTTCTTCAATTCCTGTTTTAATTTTAAGAAAATCGTGAAGCCCAACTACCACTTCTTCTAAGGGAGCATTTCCTGTGCGTTCTCCCATACCATTGACTGTACAATGAACTCCTTTTATCCCTGCTTCTACGGCTATCAAAGTATTCGCCGTAGCTACACCATAATCATTGTGGGCGTGAAAATCAAAATGAAGATTAGGATATCTTGCTAAGATTTCTTTAATAAATTCGGAAACCTGGGAAGAATAAAGAATTCCAAGTGTATCAGGTAACATAAATCGTTTTATCGATTCTTCTTGAAGACTATTTAAAAGATAATAAACATAATCTCGAGAATTGATCATCCCTTGAGACCAATCTTCAAAATATATATTACAAGTAATTCCTTTTTTATTAGCATATGCAACAGTTTCTTTTATATCTTGGACGTGCTGTTCTTTGGTCTTCCTTAATTGATTTGTCAAGTGATTCATTGACCCTTTGCTAAGGATATTCATTACTTTTCCACCAAGATTATTTATCCAATCGATCGATTCTGTTTTATCTACAAATCCTAAAATTTCTATCTTCTCTACACAGTTCATCTTTTTAGCCCAATCGATTATTTCGGCCACAGATTGTTCTTCTCCTTTACTCACTTTAGCGCTGGCAATTTCAATTCTATCTACTTTTACTTCTTCCAGTAAAATCTTGGCAATAGTTAATTTCTCCTGGGGAGAATAACTCACGCCCTTCATTTGTTCTCCGTCTCTTAAAGTAGTATCCATTATTTCTATTTCCTTGTTCACCTTTAATCACCTCCTAATAGTCGTTAGTGAATAGTGAATAGTCGTTAGTTAGTTTTTGGTTTTCAGTTTATAGTTTTTAGATAAAGAAAATCAGTTTACGGTTATCAATCTTCGGTTATCAGTAGCATCACGGCGTTGTCGTGATGAATAGAGAAGACACGGCACGCCGTGCCTCTACACAATGAGGACGCACCGCAAACCGCCCCTACCTCTATCTCCTGGATTTTGATTTCTTTTTCTTTCTTCCTAACTATACGCTATACGCTAAACGCTCCACGCTTTCTTTACTTATTACACATTACCAATCACTCTTTACTATTTTTTTAACGAGATACGATTCACAAGACTTGTCCCCGTGAAAACGGGGATACGAGATACGAATTTGCAGCCAGGTAACTAACTAACCAACTAACGATGAGTAGTAGAAACTGAATTATAAGCTATTCTGTTTACTGCTTTAATATAAGCTCTTAGGCTGGCTTCTAAGGTATCAGTACTTGTACTTCTGCCGGTAAAGATATTCCCTTTCTCATCCCTTATCTTTACCATCGCTTCCCCTTGTGCATCCTTACCTCTGGTTAAAGCCCGCACATTGTAATCTACTAATTTTAGCTTAAATTTGGTAATGCGATCTATTGCCTTAAAAGAAGCATCTACCGGACCATCTCCACAGGCTGCATCTTCAAATTGTTTCTCCTGGTATAATAATCTTACTGTCGCGGTTGGTAAAGTGCTATTACCGGTATTTATATGAAAATATTCCAATTTAAAGGTTTCTGGGATTTTTCCTATTATCTCTTCCGATACAATAGCCTCTAAATCTTCAATAAAAATTTCTTTCTTTTTATCTGCCAATCTCTTAAATTCTTTAAATACTTCATTTAATTTTTCTTTATCTAAAGTATATCCCATCTCTTCTAACTTATTCTTAAGAGCGTGCCGTCCTGAATGTTTCCCTAAAACCAGACTATTGCTTTCTAAACCTACTGATTGAGGGGTCATAATTTCATAGGTAGTACGCTCTTTCAATATTCCAGCCTGATGGATACCTGCTTCATGGGCAAAGGCATTTTTCCCTACTATCGCTTTATTGGGCTGAATTGTAAAACCTGTTAATTTGCTCACTAATCTACTAACAGGGTATATTTGTGTAGAATTAATCCTGGTAAATTTGTGATAAATATCCTTCCTGGTTTGAAGAGCCATGACAATCTCTTCCAAAGAAGCATTTCCTGCCCTTTCACCAATTCCGTTTATAGTGCACTCTATTTGAGTAGCCCCATTTTTTATTGCTTCTAAAGAATTAGCTACAGCTAATCCCAAGTCATTATGACAATGAACACTAATAATTGCCTTTTCAATATTAAAAACATTTTCTTTAATATCTTTTATTAACCGACTAAATTCCTCTGGTTGGGCATATCCTACTGTATCAGGCACATTTATTATAGTAGCACCAGCCTTAATTACTTCTTCAAAAATTCTGTATAAAAATTCTTTCTCGCTCCTACTGGCATCTTCTGCTGAAAATTCTACTTCCGGACAAAGCTTACGGGCATACTTTACCGCCTCAACTGCCTGCTCTAAAACTTGCTCAGGAGAAAGCTGTAGTTTATATTGCATATGAATAGGAGAAGTGGCAATAAAAGTATGGACTCGTGGACTTTCGGAATATTTAATTGCCTCCCAGGCTCGTTCAATATCTTTCTTTACTGTTCGAGCTAAACCAGCAATAGTACAGCCTTTAATAGTTTGAGCTACCAGCTTCACCCCTTCAAAATCCCCTGGTGAAGCAATAGGAAAGCCTGCTTCTATTACATCTACATTAAGATTCTCCAATTGTCTGGCTACCTCCAATTTTTCATTAGTATTAAGTGATGCCCCCGGACATTGTTCTCCATCTCGAAGAGTAGTATCAAAAATTACTATTTTATTTTCCATCATTCTTCCTCCCTTAACATCTTTATTCTGTTTTAGAATAATAAGTTCCGATTACTTTAACAAAAGTAGTATGTTTCTTTAACTCCTCTAAAACCTCCCGAGCGCTCTGTTCAAACAAACCTTTTTCAAAATCAGTATAAAAAATATATTCCCAGGGTTTTTGTTTACTCGGTCGTGATTCTAAGCGAGTTAAGTTAAGGTCTCTTAGGGCAAACTCTTTAAGGCATTTGTAAAGAGCCCCTGGTTTACTTACCACTGCAAAAATAATAGAAGTCTTATTACTTTTAGGATCAGGAGATATTTCAGAAGATAACACTAAAAAACGAGTATAGTTATGTTTATTGTCCTGTATCCCTTTTCTCATAATTTTCAAGCCATAAAGTTCTGCAGCCCAATTACTGGCAATAGCAGCAATATTATTTTTCTTTAAATTACTAATCATCTTTACACTTCCTGCCGTATCATACACCGGAATTATTTGACAATGCGGTAAATTTTTTGATAAAAAACCTTCACATTGAGCCAGGGCCTGGGGGTGAGAATATACTTTTTTAATTAGTTTAAAACTGATCTCGTCTTTGGTTATTAAACAATGCTCAACCTTTAACTTTACTTCTCCCACTGCAAATAATTCTTGGTGTAATAAAAGGTCATGTGCTTCATTTATCCCCCCGGTCTGAGAATTTTCTATTGGTAAAATACCGTATTCAGCTTCTTTATTGTTTATCCTTTGGAATATTTCCCCAAAAGTTTTGCAAAGTACTGGTTTAATGGAAGGTCCAAAAAATTTAATCGCTGCAATCTCACTAAAAGCTCCTCTTTCTCCTTGAAATGCAACTTTATTTTTCAATCTCCTCACCTCGTTTATTAATTCACCAATTCACCGATTGGCCAATTGACCAATTAAATTAGTCGTCAGCATATCGTATCGCGTATATAGTCATCTAGTTACCTTGTTTGCTAGTTAATCAGTTAATTCTAAGCATTAATTTTAATACAAACTCTAAAGTTAAATAATGAGAATTAATAACTGATACATTTAACCAAAATATTTTTAATTCTTAAACCGGGCAACCGTTAAACTGGCTAACCATCTTAACGAGATACGGTTCACGAGATACGAGATACGAACTTAGTTTTCTATCCAGGGCATCATGCTTCGCAGTTCTTTCCCTACTTTTTCAATAAGAAAACTCGCTTCTCTATTACGCATAGCCCTAAAGTAAGGCCGTCCTACCTGATTCTCTACAAGCCAGTCTCTTGCAAATTCTCCACTCTGAATCTCGTCTAATATCTTTTTCATCTCTTTTTTAGTTCCCTTAGTTATAATTCTCTTGCCGGATTTTAAATCTCCATACTCTGCAGTATTACTAACACAGTCTCGCATATGAGTGATTCCGCCCTTATAAATCAGATCAACTATTAGTTTTAATTCATGCAAACATTCAAAATAAGCGATCTCCGGTTGATATCCGGCATCTACCAAAGTACTAAATCCCGCCTGAATCAATGCAGATACACCTCCGCAAAGTACTGCCTGTTCTCCAAAAAGGTCAGTTTCAGTCTCCTCTTTAAAGGTAGTCTCTATTACTCCAGCCCGGGTTCCGCCTATTGCCCAGGAATAAGCTAAGGCAATATCTTTAGCATTTCCGGAATAATCCTGAAACACAGCAACTAGATTAGGTACGCCCTTTCCATCAACATACATTTTGCGAAGCATCTGACCGGGG
The DNA here is from genome assembly GCA_003527405.1 of Candidatus Sediminicultor tertius. Classification (GTDB taxonomy): domain Bacteria; phylum Atribacterota; class Phoenicimicrobiia; order Phoenicimicrobiales; family Phoenicimicrobiaceae; genus Sediminicultor; species Sediminicultor tertius. The sequence continues at coordinate 9,070 of DPXH01000175.1, forward strand.
CTTTTAGGTGCAATCATAATTACATCCACATTTTTAGGTGGAACGATTTGGCCGAAATGAATATTAAATCCATGAGAAAACATTAAGACATTACCTTCTTTTAAATTTTCTTCTATTCCATCTTCAAAATATACCCGGCTCTGTACTTCATCAGGGATTAAAATTTGTATTACATCAGCTTTTTTAGCTGCTTCAGCAACACTCAGTACCTCTAAGCCATCTTTTTTAGCCAATTCTATAGACTTACTTCCTTCGTATAACCCTACAACAACATCAATCCCACTATCATTTAGATTAAGAGCCTGCGCTCTTCCCTGACTTCCATATCCAATTACAGCCACCATCTTCCCTTCTAAATACTCTTTTTTTACATCTTGGTCATAATAAATTTTTGCCATCTTTTTAATCCTCCTTTTTTATTTTAGCCTTGTATCTAATCTTTTAACCAATCAGTTTTATATATTGTTTTTATTATTTTTAATCAGTCTGTTTATATTTTATAAATATTTAGTCGGCTTACTTTTTTAACCCGGAGGCAGTAACGCTCCCCCTGGATAGGGCAATTTTACCGGTGCGAACAATCTCTTTTAAACCGAAAGGACGTAATAGTTCAATCAGAGCATTAATCTTATCCTCTGTACCGGTAGTTTCAATAGTCACTATTTGACTATTTACATCAATTATATTAGCTCTAAAAATATCTACCGTTTGTATTATCTCCGAGCGAGCGGGTAAGGAATTAGTACTCACTTTAATTAAAGCCAATTCTCTTTCAATTGAATTTTGAGGAGAAATATCTTTAACTCTAATTACATCAATCAATTTATTTAACTGTTTAGTTATTTGTTCCAAAACCCGTTCATCTCCTTTGACCACAATAGTCATCCTGGAAATACCAGTTTTTTCGGTATGACCAACCGCCAGACTCTCAATATTAAAACCACGACGGGTAAATAAGCTCGCCACTCTCGCCAAGACACCGGGATGATCTTTTACTAAAACTGCTATAGTATGTCTCATTATTATTCAACTCCTATCATTTTAGATATAGGTGAGCCTGGAGCCACCATAGGAAATACATTTTCTTCTTTAGGGATAAGACAATCGATTAAAACAAATTTATTTAAAGAAAGGGCTTTTTCTAAAGCAGGATATAATTCTTGTTTTTTATTAACCCTTATCCCTGTCCCCCCATAAGCCTCAACTAACTTTACAAAATCAGGATTGCCATTCAAAGTAGTTTCCGCATATCTCTTATTAAAAAATAATTCCTGCCACTGTCTTACCATTCCCAAATAACCATTATTCATAATAATCAGGATAATAGCTAAATTATTATATACAGCGGTTGCTATTTCTTGTTGGTTCATTTGAAAACTGCCATCCCCTGAAATACAAATTACTTTTTTTTCGGGACAACCCATCTTCGCACCAAGAGCAGCAGGAAAACCATATCCCATTGTCCCTAATCCTCCTGAGGAAATAAAACTGCGGGGTTCAATATACCGGTAATATAGAGCAGCCCACATTTGGTGTTGCCCCACACTGGTAACAATTATGGTATTATCTTTAGCAATTTTACTAATTGTTTCCATAATATATTGCGGTTTTAACTCTTCATTATTGCTATATTTTAAGGGATATTTTTTCTTAAAATCTTCTACTGTTTTTAACCATTCCGTTTCTTTTTTCTTATGAACATATTTATTTAATTTTTCTAATATATTCTTGATGTCACCTATAATAGGAATATCTACCAAAATATTTTTCCCTACTTCAGCCGGATCAATATCAATATGAATTATCCTGGCTTTTGATGCAAATTCATCTAATTTTCCGGTAATTCGATCATCAAATCTTACTCCTAAAGCAATAATTAAATCAGCATCGCTAATAGCATAATTTGCACAAGGAGTGCCGTGCATACCCAACATTCCCAAAGATAGTGAGTGAGTTTCGGGAAAAGAGCCTAAACCCATTAAAGTTGTAGTAACCGGGATATTGGTTTTAAAAGCCAAATCTCTTAATTCCGAAGAGGCATTTGAGGAAATTACTCCTCCTCCTGCATAAATAATCGGTTTCTTTGCCTTGCTTATTTCTTGCGCTGCTGCCTTAATCTGTTGAATATGTCCATTAAAAGTTGGTTTATAACTATTTAGACTGACACTTTCGGGGTATTTAAACTCAGCTTGCGCTAATTGGATATCTTTAGGAAAATCTATTAATACTGGCCCGGGTCTTCCTGTTCGGGCAATATAAAAAGCTTCCTGCACAATTCTGGCTAAATCTTTTACATCTCTTGCTACATAACTATTTTTTGTAATGGGCAAAGTAATACCGCTGATATCTACTTCTTGAAAAGCATCGGTCCCAATTAAATTAGTAGACACCTGGCCGGTAAAGGCTACCAAAGGGATAGAATCAAGGTGGGCATTAGCCAAACCGGTTACCAAATTAGTAGCTCCCGGTCCGGAGGTAGCTACACAAACCCCTACTTTCCCGGTAGAACGGGCATACCCGTCCGCTGCATGAATTGCCCCCTGTTCATGTCTGGTGAGAATGTGTTTAATAGAGGGTTCATTATAAAGAACATCATATAAGGGCATTATTGCCCCACCTGGGATGCCGAACATTACTTTTACATCTTCCTTTTTTAAACATTCTACTACTATTTGTGCTCCAGTTAATCTCATATGACTCATCTCCTTCCTATAATTTTAAATTAGTCGTTAGTGAATAGTGAATAGTCGTTGATACAAGAAAACACGGCACACCGTAATTGTTAGGTTATTTTTTAGTCTTGTCTTTATTTTTATATATAAAAAGACCCCAGCAAGTAAATCCATTTCGTTAGTTAAAACAAAAGGGACCTATCCGCTGGGGTCTTTTATACCCACGGTGTAATGTTAATACTTTTATATTAACATTTTATGTCACTCGGTCCAGACTCTAATCTTAATTGATTAGACGGAACCCTAGACATACTCCCAAAATATAAAAAAACTTTCATCTTTATCTTAATCTATAAAGATTAAAATAGGGACGAAAGTTATTCGTGGTACCACCCTAATTTAATAAAGAAAAGAAGTGCAAGCCTCCCTTGTCTTTATCCTTAATTAGTAAACAATAGATAACGCCTTTGAGACGTCACAGGCTACTTTATAATTTCACCTGTGCACAAAATATTTGAAGGTGAGATCTTCGACAAACTTATGCTACCAATTTACACCAACCATTGGCTCTCTTTAACAGTCTCGGTTTGCCTACTTATTCCTTCATAGTTTACAATTTTTATTTGTTAAAGAGTAGATTACAACAATTAATCTTAAATGTCAAG
>DPXH01000068.1:0-4099 GCA_003527405.1 Candidatus Sediminicultor tertius
TCCTCTCCTCCTTTTTTTTCGCTAAATTGATAACTACGGGTGAGCCTTCAAGGCCAAAGTCTTCATAAATTTTATTTTCCAAATATCTGTAATAAGAATCATACATTAATTTTGGATTGTTCACAAACAATAGAAATTTAGGTGGTTTTATCCCTGTTTGAGTAGCATATCTAATTTTTAAAGTATTCCCCCTTACATATTTCGGCGGATTTTTAGAAACAACTTCTCTAATAAAAGCATTTAATACGGAAGTAGGAATTTGTTTACTATATTGTAAGGCAACTTCTTTTATTTTTGCAATAATTTTATTAATATTATAACCTGTTAAGGCAGAAGTCATTACAATGGGAGAATTTTTTAAAAAAGACAATTCATATCTTATCTCATCAATAAATAATTTTCTATCTATATTATCCTTAATTAAATCAAATTTATTTAATATTATAATACAGGCTTTTCTTTCTTTTTGAATATAATTTGCTATTTTTTTATCTTGCATGCTTACTCCCTGAGTGGAGTCTAATATCAATAATGCTATATCTGAATTACGTACTGCTTCAAAAGTTCTTAATGAACTGTAATATTCAACATCTTCTTTCGGTTTCGCTTTATCCCTCAGGCCAGCGGTATCGATAAATATTAATTTTAAGGAATCGTGTTTAAAAATAATTTCAATAGCATCTCTGGTGGTGCCTGGATGTTCGCTGACTATTATTCTATCTTCTCCTAAAATACGATTTAATAAACTTGATTTCCCTACATTGGGCTTTCCGAGAATTGATACTTTTATAATGTCCTCTTCTTCTTCCGGTTCTACTTTTACTTCTGAAATCCCTGATACTATTCTGTCTAATAGGTCATCAACATTTAACCCGTGTTCTGCTGAAATAATATAGGGATCTCCGAACCCCAATTCATAAAACTCATATAATTTTAATTCACTTCCCCTTACATCTCCCTTGTTGGCCACCAGGATACTTGGTTTATTTTTTTCTCTAATCGCTTTAGCCACTTTAAAATCATCAGGATTTATACCTTCTTTGATATCGACCAATAATATGATTAAGTCTGCCTTTTCAATAGCCAATTCAGTCTGCACAGTTATCTTTTTTTGCATCTCTTCCCTTTTTATAAAATCCACACCTCCGGTATCTACCAGAGTAAATTGTTTTCCTTTCCATTCACATTCTGCATATATCCTATCTCTGGTAATCCCGGGTTCGTTTTCCACAATGGCAGTTCTCTTCCTGGTGATTCTATTAAATAAGGTCGATTTCCCTACATTTATCCTTCCGATAATAGCAACAATAGGTTTTTTCAAGACATTTACTCCTATTTTGTATAAAAATATACAGTAATAAGTAATAAGTAATGAGTAACAAGATTAAATTTTAGAAATTATATAAAAACAGGTTCTTATTACAGATTACAGATTACACATTACACATTACATCCAACTAACTATATAACCAAATGTATACGCTAAACGCTATACACTCTACTTTGAATCCTATCTTCTACTTTTTTAACCAACTAACTAATTCTTAGCGAGATACGATTCACGAGATACGAAATACGAATTATGCTAACGACTAACTCAGGATATTTTTTATTTTCTTTATGGTCTCTTCAGGATTTTCGCTTTTAGATATAATTTGGCCGGCTACAATTATTTCCGCCCCGGCTTTAATTACTTTAGAAATATTATCTAAATTTATCCCGCCATCAACTGCTAAGCTTATTGACTTTTTTTGCATATCTATTATTTTTCTCGCTTTTTCTATTTTACCAATCATTTCCGGAATAAATTTCTGTCCGCCAAAACCGGGATTAACGGTCATTATTAGTAAATAATCAATTTTATTAATTAAATATTCAATAACACTTAGAGGCGTTGCCGGGTTTAAAGCAATACCGGATTCTACCCCTGCCTCGTTGATGGTTTGAATAAGCCTGTCAAGGTGTTTGGAAGTTTCGTAATGTACAATTACAATATCTCCACCTGCATCAATAAATGATTTAATATGATTCTCCGGTTTTTCTATCATCAGATGAACCTCCAAGGGAAGAGAGGTTATGCTTTTAATTGATTCTACCATCCTGGGGCCAAAGGAAATATTCGGTACAAAATTACCATCCATAATGTCTAAGTGAAGCAAGTCTGCTCCTCCGCTTTCTATTTTTTTTAATTCCCTTTCCAGGCAAGTAAAATCTACATCTAAGATAGAGGGAGCCAATTTTCTTAACATAATTACAACACCGCCTCTTTTCGTAAATAATTATTTATTTTAAAAACTTTAGTCGCTGCTAATATAACCATAATTTTCGATCAAGACTTCTATATTGAATAGCTTCGGATAAATGAGAAATTTCTATCTTCTCTGATTGCTCTAAATCAGCTATGGTCCGAGCTACCTTTAATATACGGTCATAAGCTCGAGTACTTAAATTTAACTTTTCCATAGCCTTGTAAAGCAAATTTTTGGCATTATCATCAATATTGCAATATTTTTTAATCTGTTTTTTAGTCATTTGGGCATTACAAAAAATATTGTCTTCCCCATATCTTTCTCTCTGTATTTTTCTTGCCCTTTCTACCCTTTCTCTTATGGTAAAAGAGTTTTCTTCAAAATCCTTCTCCATTACTTCTCGACAATTTACTCTGGGAACTTCAATATGAATGTCAATTCTATCTAACAACGGCCCCGATATTTTTGAACGATATTTAACAATTTGAGATGAACTACAGGTACAAACTTTAACCGGATCACCGTAAAAACCGCAAGGACAGGGGTTTAGAGATGCTATCAACATAAAAGAAGAAGTATAGCTAACAGAGCTTAGAGAGCGTGAAATGGTGACTATCCCGTCTTCCAGAGGTTGCCGTAGAGATTCTAAAGCGCTTCGGGAAAATTCCGGTAATTCGTCTAAAAACAGTACACCATTATGAGCCAGGCTAATTTCTCCCGGTTTGGGCGTCTTACCCCCTCCGATTAATCCAACATTACTTATAGTATGATGCGGGGACCTGAACGGTCTCTCTGTAACCAAAGGGATATCCGGTGGAAGCAAATTGGCAATACTATATAATTTGGTAATCTCTATCGATTCATCCAAAGTTAAAGAAGGAAGTATGGTTGGAAGCCTTCGTGCCAGCATAGTTTTTCCGGAGCCTGGCGGGCCAATCATTATTACATTATGACTCCCGGCTGCCGCCACCTCTAAAGCTCTTTTAGCGTGTTCCTGCCCTTTAACATCGGCAAAATCTATTAGGTTGTTTTTACTTAGTTGAAAAATAGCTTCTAAATCTATGGACACCGGAACAATGGATATTCTTTTATTTAAGAATTGAACTACCTCATAAAGTGAATCAACAGGAAACACTTTTAATTCTCTAATTATCCCTGCTTCTTTAGCGTTTACTTTGGGAACAAGTAATTTATTTTTACTTATTTTTTTTGCCATTAAAGCAATAGGAAGCACACCATTTACCGATTTTATACTTCCATCCAAAGATAATTCACCCATAATCAAATATTCATTTAATAGATCCGGTTTAACTTGCTTGCTGGCAACCAAAATTGCCAGGGCAATAGATAGGTCAAAAATAGGACCTTCTTTTTTGATATCCGCCGGCGCAAGATTTACCGTAATTCTTTGCATAGGAAATTCGAATTCAGAATTTTTTATAGCAGCCCTAACTCTTTCTCGAGATTCCTGAACAGCCGTATCGGGCAATCCCACGATATTGAATGAAGGTAATCCCGGGTGAATATCAACTTCGATCTCTACCATAAAGGCTTCTACACCGAATATAGCCGCACTATATAATTTGGATAACAAAAAAACACCTACTTTTTTATTGAATAGTATTGCGTATCGAGTATCGCGTATCGCGTTAAAAAAATCAGGATTCAGAAATAGGGCTACGATATATCGTGCCCAAAGTAAGACAGGCGTCTCGCCTGTCTATTAATCAAAAATTTATAGTTTTTAATTTAAGATAAAATATGGTGTTATGTTTTTCGCTTTGCTACTAACTACTATGCTCTTGAATTGTATTTCCTTAGCGAGATTCGATTCACTAGACTTGTCCCCG
>DPXH01000068.1:4406-7701 GCA_003527405.1 Candidatus Sediminicultor tertius
GACTTGTCCCCGTGAAAACGGGGATACGAAATACTATTTTTCACCATCGAGATAAAAAGCATTCCGGATATGTTTTATCCTTTTTACATTTTTCTGGTTAGAGATGCTGACCAAAATCACATCAAAGCAACAATTGGTTTTCCAAAGATGGTACTTAGCCAAATAACATAAAGCATTTTTAATTATTTTTTGTTGCTTATTAAAGTTTATTGCTTCTTCAGGATAGCCAAACTTATCAGAACGCCTGGTTTTTACTTCTACAAAGATAATACTTCCTTTATATTCACTGATAATATCTATTTCTCCCAAGAAAGTACGATAATTTCTTTCTTTAATTTTGTAGCCTTTGGTTTCTAAATATTTACAAGCTAAGTCCTCACCGTATTTTCCTATATTTATATTACCCATTTTTAATCATCATCTATCTTTGCATTATTTAATTAGCGTTTAGCGTATAGTATCATAAATAAAATGTCTATTATATATTTTACGATTTTTTGATATCGAATCTATTCTAGCTGAAACAGGTTTTATAAATCAAAGACATACTTATTACCAATCAATATTTATTAGATAGTTGAACGTTTATACAGTTAATTAGGTAACTGGTTTGTACTGATTTATTATCTAACTAACTAGGTAACCACTAACTAATTCTTAACGAGATACGGATTTATTCTGATTTCTAAATTCTGTCTTCTTTTTTCCTAACTCTACGCTGTACGCTCCACGCTAATTTTGCTCTACGCCAGTTCATTTAATCTAACGACTATCCACTAGCGACTAACGACTCTTTTAAAGCTTTTCCTATGTATTTCTGATGGGCCGTACTTAAGTATTGCATTAAGATGTTCTTTTGTACCATAACCCTTATTTTTTATGAAAAGGTACTGTGGATATTCCTGGTCATATTGAATCATAATATTATCTCTATAAACTTTGGCGATTATGGAAGCTGCAGCAATCGATACGCTTTTATCTTCCCCTTTAATCAATGGTAATTGAGAAATGTTTAGGTGAGGGATTTTAAAGCCGTCAACCAATAGGTAATCAGGTACTTCTTTTAAATCTAAAATAGCTTTTTTCATTGCTAAAAAAGAAGCTTGGGCAATATTTATTCTATCAATAATTTTAGCTTCTACAATGCCAATCCCTACATCTTTTGCTTTATTTAAGATAGATAAATATAGTTCTGTCCTTTTTTTTGAGGTTAGCTTTTTAGAATCTCTAATATAAGGAATAAATAATTGGCAGGGTAAAATCACTGCCGCTGCCACTACTGGCCCTGACAATGAACCCCTGCCCGCTTCGTCTATTCCGGCAATTAAAGAATACCCTTCGCTTTTTAGTCGATTTTCATAGTTATAGAGATGGTAAATCCTTTTTCTTTCTGCATATAATTTTTCTATCCTTCTCTGGTAACTATGTATGATTGATTTTGTTATTTTTACTTTTCTATTTTTCGCCTTGAATAGCATTTCATTATCTTTTTTCTTTAACCGTGCCGCTCTTTCCAACCCTATCTCTTAAATAATATAATTTTGCTCTTCGCGTCTTTCCCCTTTTTATCGTCACCATTTTTTCAATGTTCGGTGAATGCAGTTGAAATACTTTTTCTACCCCGACACCTTTGGATATTTTTCTTACCGTAAACGTCTCCTTGCTTCCACCATGCTTTTTAGCTATAACTATTCCTTTAAAAACCTGTACTCGCTCTCTGTTGCCTTCAATAATTTTTTGGTGAACTTCGACTGTATCACCAACTGCAAATTCGCTATTCTCTTTTTTAGATTGTTCTTCTTCTAATTGTTTAATGTAATCTACCATAAAAATCATCCTTCCTAATTATTTTTTAAATGATATTCTCAATTATTCACAATAGTCTCTCTTCACGCTGTATATATACTCTATTTTTTTATCTTTTTTCCCGTCTTTTTTTCTTTTTACTTTAATCCTCCTGAAAATTCTTCTCCAATTCCTTAAGCAGGGATAACTCTCTTTTAGACAATTTTTTATTTGCAAAAATTTCAGGCCTTCTAATCAAAGTTCTTAATAGAGACTGTTTTCTTCTCCATTTTTCAATTTCTTTATGATTACCCGAAAGCAATATTTTCGGAACCTTAAGACCTTTAAACTCATCCGGCCTGGTATAATGGGGATAATCAAGATATTCGTTATAAAATGAATCATTTACCATGGATTCTTCTTTCCCTAAAACTCCGGGGATCATTCTTGAAATTGCATCTACCATTAACATAGCCGGTAATTCTCCACCGCTAACTACAAAGTTTCCGATTGACACTTCTTCCGCATCGAGAAGCTTGGGTATCCGTTCATCTATACCTTCATATCGACCGCAAATGATTAATAATCTATCTTCTTTCGATAAATCTTTAGCCATCCCCTGATTAAAAATCTTCCCCTGAGCAGAAGTGATTATAATTTTTAAAGGTAGTGGAGATTTGTTTTTTCTTATCACCTCTACAGCATCCCAAATTGGCTGAGGTTTCAAAACCATACCAGGCCCCCCTCCATAAGAATAATCGTCCACAGTCTTATGTTTATCCAGGGTAAAATCCCTAAGGTCAATCAGATTTATTTTAATCAATCCTTTTTCCTGAGCCCTATTTAATATGCTTTCGGAAAAAGGACCTTTAAACATATTGGGGAAAATAGTTAATATATTAATTTCCAAACAATCATTTTTCATATTAATCCATCTACCATGTTTATGGTAATTCGTTTTTTTTCTAAATTAATATTCTTTACAACTTCACGAATAGCCGGGATAAACAATTCTTTACTATTTTTATCTTTAACTATATATATATCATTACTTCCCGTGTTTATCACGTTTTCTACTTTTCCCAGAAAAAGGTTATCTTCGGTATATACTTCAAGGCCGATTATCTCAAAGATGAAATAAGTATCTTTGGGTAGTTTCACAGCATCTTTTCTTTCAACTTCAAGAAAAGATCCTACTATCGTTTTGGCCTCTTCGATATTTTCTATATCTTCCAATTTTAAAATAACCATATCTTTTTGTATTCTCATTTTTTCTATATTTATTATTTTTTGTCCACGGTTATTTTTTAAAAAGACAGTGGCTAATTTTTTAAATCTGTCAATTGAATCGGTAAGGGGCAAAACGTTAACTTCCCCTTTATTACCCTGAGTAGAAACCACTTTACCAATTATAATAAATTCTTGACTCAATAAAACTTCTCCTTATCTCGTATCTCGTATGTATAGTTACCCGGTTACCCAGTTTACCGGTTGATTATTAAATTGAATT
>DPXH01000030.1:0-3359 GCA_003527405.1 Candidatus Sediminicultor tertius
CTTGGTATATAATCCATCCCTGACAATAAGCTCATCATGATTACCCTTCTCTTTAATTCCTTCATCGGTTAAAACCACTATCTGGTTAGCATTTTTAATAGTAGAAAGCCTGTGGGCAATTACCAGTACCGTTCTGCCAACGGTTAACTTTTCCAAAGCCTGTTGTATTATAATTTCTGCTTCACTATCTAGCGCTGAGGTAGCTTCATCAAGTATGAGGATAGCAGGATTCTTTAAAAATGCTCTGGCAAGAGATATTCTCTGTTTTTGACCACCTGAAAGCTTTATCCCTTTTTCTCCTATATAGCTTTCGTATCCTTCGGGTAAACTTATAATAAAATCATGAATATTAGCATCTTTAGCCGCTCTTACTACTTCTGCATCTTCAGCATCGGGTTTTCCATATAATATGTTTTCCTTTATTGTCCCGGTAAACAAAAATATATCCTGCTGAACCAGGCCGATATTCTCTCTTAGCGATTTTATTTTTATATCTTTTATATTAATGCCGTCAACTAATATTTCACCATCACTAACCTCATAAAATCTGGGGATTAGCTGGCAAAGGGTAGTTTTCCCGCCACCGGATGGGCCTACTAATGCCATTGTTTCTCCCGGCATTATCGTAAGATTTATATTTGATAAAACAAGTTTCCCCTCGCTATACTTAAAAGCAACATTTTTAAACTCAATTTTTCCCTTTACTTCTTTTAAAGTAACGGCATCTTCTTTATCTACTATAGAAGGTTTTACTTTCATAATTTCCACAAATCGTTCAAAGCCGGTCATACCATTTTGAAATTGCTGGGTGAAGTTAGTAAGTTTTCTAATCGGTTGGAGAAAAAAATTTATATATAAAAGATAGGCAACTAAATCCCCTATGTTTATATACCCCCGATATACAAAAAATCCTCCAACGCTTAGGGTAATAATGTTTAAAATATTTGATAAAAAGAATATTCCGGCAAAGAACTCTGCCATTGCTTTATAAGCAAACTCTCTCGAACTATTAAATTCTCTATTGCCCTCGTTAAATTTTTCAATTTCATATTCTTCGTTAGTAAATGATTTTGCAACTCGTATGCCAGATATGCTGTTTTCTAATTGTGCGTTAACGTTGGCTATTCTTTTGCGGACTGACCTAAAAGCAGCGGTCATTTTTTTTCTTTTTAATGTTGCATACCAGATTAACAAAGGTAAAAAACTATATATAATTAAAGTGAGTCTCCATTCTATAATGGTAAGAATAATAAATGAACCTATAAGCATTACCAGGGATATAAATATATCTTCCGGTCCGTGATGGGCTAATTCAGATATCTCCCTTAGGTCGTTTACTATTCGGGACATTATGTGTCCGGTTTTTACATTATCAAAATAATCAAAAGACAGGGTCTGTAAATGTTCAAAAAGGTCTCTTCTCATGTCCCGTTCCATTCTGGTTCCTACTATATGTCCCCAGTAATCCACAATATAATTTAAAACTGCCCTAACCACAGCGAGTATCAACAGGGCTATTATAAATATATAAAATATTCTTAATTTACCATTAGGTATAATATCATTGATAAATTGTCTGGTAATCAAAGGGAAAACCAAATCAATGGCCGCTATTAGAAAAGCACAACTCATATCCAATGCAAATAGCTTCCAGTACGGTTTATAATAAGATATAAATTTTTTTAGCATTATTTTTCCTATTCATTAGTTCAATTAGTCTAATATATTTTTTCAATACTTTTACTGTCCGATTAACTTATAAATTCTATCACTTTAAAAAACGTTTTTCAAACTAACTTCGTATTGCGTATTGCGTATTGCGTATCGCGTAAAGAAAAAAAATAAAAGCAATAGTAAAGAAATTATTATCTTTTTTCTTAAAGTGCCCGTCTAAAATTCATATTAACAGGACAACGCACAAGTTATTGTAAACTTTAGTGGGGTAGCTAGAAAGACAAAAAAATATTTATTGCATTTGTTTCCTATATTCTTTTCCCCTGGTTCTCTTTCTTCACATAATACGCGATACGCGATACGAATTTGTCTTTACTTTGATTTTAAAAAATGATAAACTTTAATGTACATGTTACAATTCAAATATATATTTTGGAAGGAGTTTTTTAATGAATAAACCAACGAACATTTTTAGAACTGCAGCTATTTTAACTTTATGCCTTTTAGTTTTTTTTATTTTTAATCCCTCTTCTATTTTAGCCGACGAAGGGACATCTACTACCGAAACAAATCCGGAAGATGTTGAATCTATTTTACCTCCTGAAACAATAGTAGCTTCTTTTGGCGGGCAAACTATTACACTGGGTGAATTTAATCAATTATGGGAACAGGTTCCGGAAGAGTACAAACTACAGCTTGATAAGAGTATGGTACTCGACCAGATGATTTCAGAAAAACTGCTAATTCAGGAAGCAAAAGATATGGGTTTAGAAAAAGATAATGATGTATTAGAACAGATTAAAAAAATGACCGAACAAATATTGGTTCAGGTTCTGATAGAAAGAGAAATATTAGACAAGGTAAAGGTTGGTGATGAAGAGGTTTCCGAGTATTATGAACAAAACAAGGATAGTTTCACCGAAAAAGAACAAGTCCACTTGTATAATATTTTATTAGAGACTGAAGAAGAGGCTCAAAATACTCTGGAACAATTGAAGGCAGGAGGAGATTTTAGCGAAATTGCCAAAGAAAAATCTACCGGCCCCAGTGCTGCCCAGGGTGGAGATTTAGGATATTTGACTAAAGGTACAATAATCCCAGAAATTGAAGATGTTGTCTTTGTCTTAGAGGTAGAAGAGTTGAGTGAAGTAATTAAGACTGATTTCGGTTTTCATATTTTAAAAATTACTGAGAAAAAACCAGAAACCGTTAAAGCTCTTGAAGAGGTTAAAGAGGACATTCTTCAAACCTTACTGCCTACCAAGCAAAAAGAAGCTTTTGATAATCTCTTAGAAGAGCTAAAGGGCAAAGCAGAAATCGAAATAAATGAAGAAGCGTTGAAATAAAATTTAGCGTATAGCGTACAGCGTTTAGCGTATAGTTGGGGAAGAGAAAAATAAAAAAGAAAAACTTAGGTGTAGGAGCGTATTGAATACGTCCCGATAGCTGGTAGTGTATAGGATAAAAGGGTACGATTAATTCGTACCCTTTTTTTTATTAAGGTAAATAAGTTTTATACCTTCTATATTTTTGTTATTTCCTGTAGAGGCACAAGAATTAAGCCCTACCTGTTTTATTAGCCTTTATTTTCCCTGAGCACGAGCATCGTACCCCTACTAGGAATCGCAAATAGGGATAAATAAAAAAAGATAGATTCCCGCTTTCGCGGGAATGACAAATTTTCG
>DPXH01000030.1:3669-3814 GCA_003527405.1 Candidatus Sediminicultor tertius
GACAGAAAGAGATTATTACTATATTTTTTCGTTTTACGGGAAACAGACACAAAGTAGTCTGCTCCTACTACTAACGACTATTCACTATTCACTAACGACTATTATACTTTCTCCAACGGAGCGAAATTTACCGATAATTTTTTTA
>DPXH01000208.1:0-859 GCA_003527405.1 Candidatus Sediminicultor tertius
AAGAATTCTTTTTTAGTTCAGCCAAAGTCCCCTGGGCGATGAGATTGCCCTGATGAATAATCGCGATTACATCACACATTTTTTCAGCTTCCCGCATAATATGGGTAGAATAGACGATACACTTTCCCTGGTCTCTAAAACTTTTAACATATTCAGTTACTGTTCTGGCCGTAATTATGTCTAATCCCACTGTTGGTTCATCTAAAATTAATACAGGAGGGTCATGAATAATACTCCTGGCAATAGAGAGTTTCTGTTTCATCCCGGTAGAAAGTTTATTTACCCTGACATCCTGAAAATCTTCCATACCTAAATTGTGAAAAATTTCAGCCCTTCTTTTTTCGATTATTTTATCTTTCATCCCGTTAATCCGACCAAAAAACATTACGGTTTCTCGGGGGGTAAAACGGTCATACAATCCTGTTTCACTGGATAAAAATCCAATCTGACTCCTTACTTTGGCGGCATGTTTTACCACATCAAGCTCATTTACCATTATTTTCCCTTTGGTGGGGAGTATCATAGTAGCTAAAATGCGTAAAGTGGTGGTTTTACCCGCTCCATTAGGACCTAAAAGTCCGAATACCTGACCTTTTCGGCAATTAAATTCTAAATTGTTAACTGCTACTACTTTGCCTCTTTTTTTATCATGGAATATCTTGGTCAATCCTTCTACCTGAATCATCTTTTTATCTATGTCCTTCCTTTTTTTGTATTGCATATCTAGTATTGCATATTGCGTTAATAATAAAGAGTATAGCAGGTGCACTATCAGTACAAGCGCCCCGCCCGTCTTGTAAAATTTGTATATTTCTTGTAGGGGTCGGATTTATCCGGCCCGAAACGGGTTCGATGAATC
>DPXH01000208.1:1181-6234 GCA_003527405.1 Candidatus Sediminicultor tertius
CCCCTACTTTCTAAACGCCACCCGCCAATAATCTTCTGACTCCTGAATACTGGCTCCTGACTTCTTTTTTCTTAACCAGATACGATTCACGAAATACGAGATACTAATTTAGTCCTAATAGACAGGCGAGACGCCTGTCCTACGATTTTTTTAAAAACTTGGAAATCACAACCTGTAACTCATTACACATTACATATTACGATTAAATCATCCTTAAAGCATTAGTAATTTCTTCTCTTACTTCTCTGTCCCCTTCAATCTTTAGAGCTTTTTCTAATGCAAATTTCGCTTTTTCTCCTCCAATTTTACCCAGAGCCCAGGCAGTATGACCTCTCACCATTGGATTATCGTCTTCCTGTAATACTTTAATCAGGGGAACAACAGCCCGGGGGTCACCAATATTACCCAAAGCCAGAATGGCATTTCTTTTGATTGCCTCTTTTGGTCTCATGGCAATCTGATTATAAGCAAAATACCTCTGAAATTCCTCTTCGGTAATTTGCAATAATGGCATTAAAGGTATCTTTGAGCCGATATAGCCATATTCCGGTTTATATTTTTTAAGTTTCACTTTACGGTTCTGGGGGCAGACCTCCTGACAGGTAGTGCAGCCATACAGTCTATCCTCCCATTTTTCCCGGAAAGCTAAAGGTACATTCATCGGTCTTTCTGAAATAAACTGAAGACATTTAGTCCTATCGATTACATAAGGGGAAACAATGGCCTTAGTCGGACATGAATCGATACATATTGTGCAATCACCACAATCCTGCTGAAGGGGTTCATCTGTGTCTAATTCTAATTCGGTTATAACTTCTCCCAGAACTACCCAGGAACCAAATCTTTCGGTGATGATTATCCCATTTTTCCCATACCAGCCTACTCCGGCCCGCCGGGCAATTGGCTTTTCCGTTAAAGATATATAACAAGATTTATTTTTCGATTTATATTTATAATTAGTCTCTTGATTTATAAAATCAATTATTTTTTTTAGTTTTAATTTTACATCATAATAAAAATTACCCGCATCGTACTTGGCAATCTTCCCACAGAGTTGTCCTTTATCTTGAACATCTTCCGTCTCTTCTATTAAATAACACTCAGCAACACTAATTATAGATTTCACTCTTTTTAAAATACTTTTTGGATTACATCTTCTACTAATTTTATTTAGATTTAGTTGATTAGGTCTTACTGAAATATTTCCTGAGGTATAGTAGTCATTTTTCGGGATATAACCTTTTTCTACACTTTCTATAAGATGCTTTTCTGCTTCCGGAAAACTCTCGGCATTAGTAATCCTGACGATATCTAAACCAATTTCTTCTCCTAATTCTTTTATCTTTGCAGCTAATGACATAAAAAACTCCTGATTCAATTCACCAATTGACCGATTCTCCAATTCTCCGATTAAGATAAAAAGAGAAGATGCAAGATGCAAGTTGCACCTTATTTTTATCTTTATCTTTTCTTCACTAAATACTAGCGACTATTCACTATATACTATCTTTCTAGCTGCAATAGCTGCTCCTAAAGCTCCCACTATTTGGGGTTCCTCGGGAACAAAAACTTTAGCCTTTAACCTCTTCTTCAGGGCTTGTACCATTCCTGTATTTTTTGCTACTCCACCGGTTAGAGTGATAATATTTTCCAGTCTTAATCTACAAGCCATACTACAAATTCGATTGGAGATAGCCTTATGCAAACCTCTGATAATATCTTCTTTGGCACAACCTTCAGCAACCAATGAAATTACTTCCGACTCGGCAAATACCGTACACATACTACTTATAGTTATTTTCTTCTTCGACTTTAAAGATTCATTCCCCAATTCTTCTGTCTTTACCCCTAAGGCCTGAGCCATAACCTCCAAGAATCTACCTGTCCCCGCAGCACATTTATCGTTCATAATAAAATCAACTACCCGACCATTTTTATCGATACTTATTACTTTACTATCTTGCCCACCGATATCAATAACTGTCCGTGTCTCAGGATTTAACCAATTTGCCCCCAGGGCATGACAGGTAATTTCGGTGATGGACTTATCAGCAAAAGGAACATTTATCCTTCCATAACCAGTAGCAACTATAGATGATAGATTTTTAAAATTATCTCCGGATTTTTTTAGTGTCATTTCCAGGCAATCTCGGATCAATTTATTTACATCAGCACCGGTAGGAATAATAGTAAAACTTTTTATTTTTTCATCTTCAAGAATAAGCGTTTTAATAGTTAAGGAACCTACATCCAGTCCTGCTACAGTCATTTTTTCCCCTATTCTGTAAATTTTTTTAATTCTTTAAGACAACATCTCTAAGAAGGCTTCAATTCTGGTTCGGGTCTGCCCTTTAGAATAATTACGAGAATCAGCACCGTCACCATCTAATATTAACATAGGTATGCCTTTTTCTTGCAAAAAATCCTTAATAATATATGCTCCTCCACAACTTTGGCGACATCCCCTTTGAGAAAAATGGATTACTCCGTCTATCTTATATTCTCTTACCAAATTATATACCGTTTTTATTCTTCTCTCTATGGGACCTACACCAAAATTAGAAGTCATTTTTTGTGCCAAACTTTCCCATGGCCTTTGAGGATCTAAAGCTTGCCAATAGACATAACTTACCTCTTCAAAGGAAATTACTGCCTTATTTTCTTTAAGATTTTGTATTATCTCGTTTTTATAATAAGGTCTTACCTGGTGAAGCCACAGAATACGATGTTTCTCTTCCTTCAAAACGCCAATCTTCCGATTAACCTTCTCTTCCGTCTCTTGATACAAAGTATGATAAAACCGTAACCCTTTCTTCGCCCCCAAAGAAGAAAAGAACATATATAGGATATAAGCCATAGCATCCCATCCTGATAAAGGAGAGGGGACATTTTTTCTAAACTCATTAAGCTTTATTATATATTCTCTAGTTTGGTTAGACAAATTAAAAAAATAATTTATTTTTTCATTGCTTAAGTGTTGCCCGTTAACTTTACCTATTTTATAGGCAATTTCTTCTAATTGAGCAGCAAGATATTTCTGGGAATTTAAATCATCATAATAAGGGGTATTGATTAAATAATATTCACAATTATAATATTTACTCATATTACGAAAAAATTTAGTAGAACCATCACATAATTGGGAACTAGAAATAATTAAATCTGGTTTAGGAAACCAGTCTTTTAAAACCAGACCGGCTGCTACTCGATAAAATGAACATAAATCAGTAGTGTAAAATTTTGATTCAGAAGTTTCTATTAAATAATTAGCTGTACCTATAGATGCCAATACTCCGGAAATAACTTCAGGATAGATGGGAAAAAGATCCAAAGCATAAAACAATTCAGAGGGAGTATAAATATTAGTCCAAACTACCGGCTTTCTTTTTTTGCAGGCTTCTTTAAGTTGATAAAAAAGAAAATCTAACCAGATCTTAAAACTTTCCGGGCTTTTTCTAAAATACAATTTTGAACCTGCCTTAATGATGTTATAAGTATTAGAGTTTTTAGCTATCTTTTTTATTAATGCAGATTTAAAATCATCATTCAAAAAATTATCCGGCAAATTCTAATACCTCCAAAAATGCCTGTATCCTCGTTTTTATTCTCCCCGAAGTACTGGAAGTAAATTCTCCTTCTAAGCAAAGACTGGGAATTTTATGTTTCTGTAACCTTTCTCTTATTATAGGCAATTCAAAAAAAGAAGTATCACAAAATTTTAAATTATAAAAAATTACTCCTTTTACCTGATTTTCTTTAATAATCTTTAAAAGATATTCCCATCTCTTTTCTAAATTCATCATACGGGGACAGGGAGTTTTGCTTAAATAGTATTCTGCTAAAAGTCTAAGAGGGTTGTTATTTATCTTTTTTGACGTTTTGAGCGGAATTTGATTTTGAAAATATCTGTTTCCCGTACACATATCTACAAAAACTATCTTGCCCCCATAATCTTCTATCACTTCTGCTATACTTAAATCATCCATAATGGTCCCGGTAATAAGAATTTTAGATTTATTCTCAATCTGGGAGTCATCAGATAAAATCTTATCTTCTATTTTTACGCCTTTTACAAATTTTTTTAAAAGTCCGTTATACTCTTCTTGAGGGAAACTCATACTCCCCTTGACTATTTGTAAAAATTCTACTGCTGACAAAGAAACTTTTTCATTTATATATAAATCAAATAATTCAGCCAATAATTCACGGGTTTTATTGCAAACCGAAATTGCCTGATAGAGCGAATCTTCAGATATCTTTATCTTAAATTTTTCTTCTAACCCATCTATTAACGATTGAAGATTGTCTTGATAATACTGAATATCTTTCGCAGAATTATCCCGAGGTAAATCTAATAAATAGATAAAAGTCCCTTGGACATAATGTCTCCAGGCATCATAAAGTCTACGCATAGCATCACAGGAGTTTACTATTATTAGATTATCTGCATATTCAGATTCCTTGCCTAAAACTTCTCCCAAACAACTACGGACATAAGGGCAAAAATTACTGTCTAAATATGAATTAGCCAGAGAAGGGTCTGTGCTAGGTATAATTCTATAAGGATGAAATCCAGCAGCGATAATTATTTCTACAGGAGTATAAGTACATACCCATCCCATTATCGGTTTTTTTATAGTTTCTAAAACCCTATTTTTGTGGCAAATATAATCTAAAAATTCTACCTTCATTGCTTAATCTTTTTTCTTAAAGCCTGGATCATAATAGTTATACCTACAGCAATCAAAATTACCGGCCACAGTTTATTCCAGCCTACCCAGGGGAAGAAACCGTTCAATAAAAAGATTAAACCTACAGCTATTACAATTATGCCTCCCAAAATCCTTCTATTTTTTTCTGATTTATGAGAAAGTTCTTCTGATTCAAAATGCTCTTTAACCTCTTTAATTACATCCTTTGTACCCTTTTTGACTTTTTCTTTTATCTTTTCTCTCTCTTCAAAAGCTTCATCAGAAACCTGATCAGGATTCTTGGGGATTACAATCCAGGCAATAATGTAAGCGACAACTCCTGCTCCTCCTATAAGTACAAC
>DPXH01000146.1:0-2148 GCA_003527405.1 Candidatus Sediminicultor tertius
TTAATACTATTTAACCAACTAACCAAGTAACTAATTAACCAGCTAACTAGCGTATTTCTATCATTCGATTTAATGCTTTTAAGGATTTTTCTCTTATATCCTCTGGCACTATTATTCGGGGTTCTAAATTTTGCAGAGAAGACAGAACTTTTTCTAAAGTAATAAGCTTCATATCTTTACAGATCATTTTTTCAGAGGCAGCAAAAAATTGTTTGTCCGGATTATTCTTTTTTAAAGGATGTAATATTCCCAGTTCTGTTCCGATGATATATTCTTTAGCCGGGTTATTACCGGCAAATTCAATAATCCCTCTGGTACTGCCGATATAATTAGCCAGATTACATACTTCCGGGCGGCATTCAGGGTGAACTAACAGCAAGGCTTTGGGGTGGAGTTTTTTAACTTTGATTACGTCTTCTTTGGTTAAGAGATGATGAGTAGGACAGTAACCTTGCCAGGGGATGATATTTCGTTTTGCTTTTCGGGCAGTAAAGTCAGCTAAATTCATATCGGGAAGAAATAAAATATTTTTTTCAGCAGGAATTGACCGAACAACTTGAACCGCATTGGCAGAAGTGCAACAGTAGTCACTTAAAGATTTTACAACTGCCGATGAATTTACGTAAGAAACTACTAATACTTCGGGCAGTTCTTTTATTTTGCTTTTTACCTTTTCGGCTGGTGCCATATTAGCTAAGGGGCAACCGGATTTAATTTCCGGGAGTAGAACAATTTTTTCCGGAGAGAGAATAGATGCAGTTTCAGCCATAAACTGAACTCCGCAAAATACTATAACTTTTGCTTTAGTCTTAGCTGCTTGTTGGCTGAGGAAGAGCGAATCACCTGTAAAATCGGCAATATCTTGAATTTCGCCGGGTTGATAAACATGAGCTAAAATTATCGCTTCTCTCTTTTTCTTCCAGGCTAATATTTCTTTAATTAAATTTCTTTTCGAGGGGCTACCACTTGTATTATCCATTTTTACTCCTAATTAATATATTATCTATTTTTAATAAACTATTTGATTGCTTATTATTTTATTCTAAGGTGTTTTTCATTATACCATAAAAAAAAATTAGATATAAAATCTTTTTTATTGTAATATATTTTATAAAAAAGTAAAGAGAAAAAATTTCTTTAAAGAATTGTTTTTATAAAAAGAGAAAATTGCACCTATTTTTCAACTTGCACGTTAATGCAAAATTTAGTGGAGTAGCTAGATAAAAAAAGTATATTTATTGCTTTTGCGATCCTATCTTATTTTTTCTCTGACTCCTTTCTTTTTCTTCACGTGATACGCAATACGCTATACGAATACAATACGGATACATTAATTGACAAGAATATTGAAGAGGGGTAATATTAATAAAAGCGCAAAACGTAAAACCAAATTTGTATCTCGTATCTCGTTAAGAAAAAAAGTCAGGAGCCAGTATCCAGGAGTCAGAAGATTAATAGCGGATGGTGTTTAGGAGGTAGAGGTTCGATTTATCGAGCCCGTTTCGGGTCGAATAAATTCGACCCCTACATCAGAATTGGAGAAATAACATAAAACACAATAAACTGTAAGCTGAAAGCTATACGCTAATAAGCGCGATACTCGATACGCAATACGCGATACGATATACTATCGACTAATTAAAAAGGTGGGAGAATTATGGAAAAAGAAAGATTTTTAAATTTTGAAGGTTTAACCTTCGACGATATTTTATTAGTTCCCGAAAAATCAGCTATGCTTCCTAAAGAAGTTAATGTCTCCACAAAATTTAGCAGAAATATCGATATAAACATCCCTTTGGTTAGCGCTGCCATGGATACAGTCACCGAATCCAGATTAGCCATTGCCATTGCCCGGGAAGGCGGTATTGGCATTATTCATAAAAATATGTCTGTAGAAGAACAGACTGAAGAAGTAGATAAGGTTAAGAGGTCAGAGAGTGGAGTAATTGTAGAGCCCATTTCTCTTTCGCCAGAAAAAAGTGTGGGAGAAGCAATTGAGCTGATGGCTAAATATCATATCTCCGGCATTCCTATTGTAAATAAAGAAAAAAAATTAGTGGGAATTTTAACTAACCGGGATATCAGATTTTTAGAAGAAAAAGACAAGAGATTAAAAATAGCAGAAATAATGACTAAAGAAAATCTGAT
>DPXH01000146.1:2528-19000 GCA_003527405.1 Candidatus Sediminicultor tertius
AAATTGCCTATAGTAAATAAAAATTTCATTTTAAAAGGACTTATTACCATAAAAGATATCGAAAAAGTCGAAAAATTTCCTAATGCTTGCAAAGATGCTAAGGGAAGGCTCAGAGTAGGTGCTGCCGTAGGTGTATCTCGAGATACGATGGAGAGAGTAGAAGCTTTAGTAAATGTCAAAGTAGATGTCATAGTAGTCGATACTGCTCACGGACATTCTACTCGGGTTATTGAAGTTATAAAAGAGATAAAGCGGAATTTTAATATAGAGTTAGTAGGAGGCAATGTAGCAACTTTTGAGGGAGCAGAAAGTTTGATAAAGGCCGGGATCGATGCCTTAAAAGTTGGCATTGGACCGGGTTCTATCTGTACTACCAGAGTGGTTGCCGGTGTAGGAGTGCCCCAGGTCTCGGCAATTCAAGAATGTAAAAGGGCAGCCAAAAAATATCACATTCCTCTTATTGCCGATGGAGGTATAAAATACTCCGGTGATATAACCAAAGCTTTAGCAGTGGGTGCTGATTCGGTAATGATTGGAAGTCTATTTGCCGGAACAGAAGAAAGTCCGGGAGAAGTAGTACTTTATAAAGGGAGAAGCTATAAGGAATATCGGGGGATGGGTTCGATCGGAGCAATGAAGAAGGGCAGTAAAGATAGATATTTTCAGGAAGAGGCAGAAGATGAAAAACTGGTTCCCGAAGGAATTGAAGGAAGAGTTTCTTATAAAGGACCACTTTCGGCTTGTGTGTATCAACTATTAGGTGGAGTACGTTCAGGAATGGGTTATTGTGGAGTAAAAAACATTAAAGAATTGCAGGGAAAAACTAAATTTGTTCAGATTACCTCTGCTGGTTTAAGAGAAAGTCATCCCCATGATATAATCATTACCAAAGAGGCGCCTAATTACGGGATAGAATAAGGATAGGATAGTTAATTTATTTTGGAGAACGGATTTATGGAAAAGGAAGAATATAAAATTAATTTTGAGAAAGCCGAAGGTTATTTAAAAAAAGGTAATTTCAATCAAGCCATCATAGAATTTGAAACGGTTTTAGAAAAATGGCCGGATGATTCCAGATGTTATAACAAATTAGGAGTTTGTTATGCCAGCTTAAAAGATTTTGTTAAAGCAAAATCATATCTTGAAAAAGCCTTAGCATTAGATCTAAAATATCCTGAACCTTATAATAATTTAGGAAATATTTGTTTAGAAGAAAAAGAATATGAAAAGTCAATTGCGTTATACAAAAAAGCCCTGGAATTAAATCCTGATTACGCCGCTGCTCACAGTAATTTAGGTTTAGCCTACAAAAGAACAAAGAGAATTAACGAAGCGGTAAAACATTTTAAAATGGCGGCTGAAATTGATAGGAAGGCTCCTATATCAGAAATCAAGAAAATTAGGATGAAAACAAAAACTAAAAGTAATATTATTATCTTTATATTAATTTTAGCCGGTTCAATTATTTTATGGTTTTTACTGAAAAAATAAAATTAGTCGTTAGTGAATAGTCGTTAGCATTAGATACAAGTTACAAGATGCAAATTTACCCGGTTGAAGATTATTTTAAGCTATTTTTATTATATTGTAAAAATAGATTCAGAGAACCGTTGTCCCCTGAATCAGATTCCAAAGAAAGTAGGTGAAAGTAAATTTGGCAGAGACTAATACGAATTCAATCAAAGCAAAACAGATACACCGGAAGGCGATAGTATTTGATGGGCATTGCGATACTATTTTAGAGGTTATAAACCATAAAAGAACCTTAGAAAAAAAATCAGCTATCGGTCACCTGGATATCCCCAGAATGAAAGAAGGAGGGGTCGATGTCCAGTTTTTTGCTGTTTTTATAGAAGAAATTTATAAACCGAACAGGTCATTAAAAAGAACTTTACAACTAATTGATTGTTTTTATAGAGAAATAGAGAGTAACCAGGATGATATATCATCGGTTACTGATTATGATCAATTAAAGGAAGTAAATAGAGCAGGAAAGATTGCCGCTGTCCTTTCCATTGAAGGGGGGGAAGCTTTAGAAGGTGATTTGGGAGTATTGAGAGTGTTATATAGATTAGGAGTCAGGCTCTTAACTCTCACCTGGAATCAGAGAAATCAGATTGCTGACGGGGTTGGTGAATCCCGGACCGGCAGTGGTTTAACCGAATTTGGTTTAAAAGTAATAGATGAGATGAATGACCTGGGGATGCTGATTGATGTATCCCACCTTTCCGAGAATGGTTTTTGGGATGTGATTAAAAGAAGTAAAGCACCTATTGTTGCTTCCCATTCAAATTGTTATGCCTTATGTCCCCATCTTCGAAATTTAAAAGACGGGCAAATTAAAGCGATAGCTGATACAGGTGGAGTAATAGGGATAACCTTTGTGCCTAATTTTTTAACTCAAGAAAAAAGAAAAACTACCGTAGAAGATGTGGTAAGACATATTGATTATTTAGCAGAAAAAGCAGGAATAGATTGTGTAGGATTAGGTTCTGATTTTGACGGGACAGGTGGTCTTCCTTTGGGGTTAGAGGGAGTTGATAAAATTCCTAATATCACTAAGGAGTTACTTAATCGAGGTTATAAAGAAAAGGATATCAAGAAAATACTGGGAGAAAATTTCTTAAGAGTATTTAAAGAGGTAGTAGGATAATAATATTATTCTAATTTAAAAGTAGAGGGAGCATTTATGAAATATTTAAGATTTTTACAAAATGGAAATATAAGATACGGATTACTTGAAAAAGATAATATAATTAGAGAAGTAATTGGTGATATTTTTAATAATCATAAAAATACAGAAAATATATATTCTTTATCAGAAATAACTTTTTTACCCCCCTGTATTCCAACTAAAATAATAGCTGTGGGATTAAATTATTTTGATCATGCAAATGAAGTTCAGATGAAAATTCCCGATGAACCGTTGATATTTATAAAACCCCCAAGCACGCTTATTGCTCATAATGATAATATAATCTATCCTAAGATGAGCAAGCAATTAGATTATGAAGCAGAATTAGCAGTGATTATTAAAAATAGAATTAAAAATATTAAACCCGAAGATGTCTTTGAAAATATTCTGGGATATACTTGTTTTAATGATGTAACTGCCCGAGACTTACAAAAGAAAGATGAACAATGGACCAGGGCTAAATCATTTGATACCTTCGCGCCAGTTGGGCCTTTTATTTCTACTGAATTAAATCCCGATAATCTTCAAATAAAACTTTACAAGAATGGTCAGTTGATGCAGGATTCTTCCACCGGTAATATGATTTTTAAAGTCGATAAAATAGTCAGTTTTATTTCTAAGATAATGACCCTATTCCCAGGGGATATAATTGCTACCGGAACCCCTTCCGGAGTTGGACAATTAGAAGCAGGGGATATGGTAGAAGTAGAGATTGAAGGGATTGGAGTTTTAAAGAATACTGTATTTTTAGAAAAAAATGATTAAAAATTCCAGTTTATGTAATTTGTTAAGAAGATAGATTTCTATTTTTTTAAGAGTTATAGATGTAAAAAAATAATTAATAATAAATAATAATTTAAGCATGCAAAAGAGGTGAGCCGAACACAAGATATATAGAATATTTAGCAAGAGTAGGTGGCCTGCGTTAAGTGTTAGAGAATGGGACGTTGTCTCTAAACGAAAGGATGAAAGATTTTTATTGGGAAATTCTTTAGTCCTGCGGTAGGTCATCGCGTCCGCTGCTACATCGAAAATGCCTTTTATAAAGATTCTTCTTGATGTAGCAGATATAAAGCTATATTTATCATAATAATGCTATATCAAGGAGGAAAAGATAAAAAATGAAAATATCGTCCCATAAAATTACCACTATGGGTCTTTTAATTGCTTTAAGTATAATTTTAACCCGGGTAGCCAGTATACGTGTTGCTATTGGAGGGGTAGAGGGAATCAGGATCGGTCTGGGGAGATTACCCATAATCTTAGGAGGTATTATATTTGGTCCATTAGCCGGGGGACTAATAGGAACCTTTTCCGACCTGTTAGGATACTTCATCAATCCTATAGGCGCCTATATGCCTCACTTTACTCTAACTTCTGCTTTGACCGGAATAATTCCAGCGACCATCTTGATTTTAATGAAAAAAAATGAACCTAATGTTTTTGATTTGGGTATAGCTATTACCACGGGTCAGGTGATAACTTCTATTATTCTGATACCGTATTTTTTAAATATTTTATTCGGACTTCCTTGGAAAGTATTAATACCCCCGCGAATAGTGGCAGAGCCCATTCAAATATTTATTTATACCTATATTATAAATATAATTTTAAAGAGAAATATTTTAATCATCAAATCAGATAAGATTTAGGATTTACTAACTTAACTAATATTATGATTATAACCAAAAAAGTACACAAAATAGTAATGAAGGGGCACGATGCATCGTGCCCACAATAAGCGGAAATCAAAGACAGCGAGGGCACAATTCATTGTGCCCCTACAACATAGTTATAACCAAAAGGTCATAATTTGCTATAACACTATCTATAACGTACCATATACATAATCTGTTGGAAATATTTTTGGCTTTTTAGGAAATAACCATATTATTTTTGGTTATAAAAGTTAAAAAATAACGAGAGGAGATTTACAATTTTAAAAAATATAGAAAATAAAGGTTTAAATTTAAAAAATAGGACTATGAAAGCAGCTGTATTTTATGCACCCGGCCAGGTAAGGTTGGAAGAAATTAATATTCCCGATATCGGTCCTGACGAAGTTTTAATAAAAGTGAAAGCTGCACTTACCTGCGGGACAGATCGTAAAACCTACTTAAGGGGACATCATTTATTTAATCCCCCTTTTGTTTTTGGACATGAGTTTGCCGGTGATATAGTAGAAGTAGGTAGTAAGGTTAGAAAATTTAAACCGGGAATGAGAGTAGTAGCCGCTAATTCTGCTCCTTGTAATTCCTGTTTTTACTGCAAAAATGGTGAACATAGTTTGTGTGATAGTTTATTTATTCAATTAAGTGGTGCTTTTGCAGAGTATATAAAAATTCCCGGAATAATTGTTTCTCAAAATTTATTATTATTTCCAGAAAAAGTAAGCTATAAAGAAGCAGCATTTTTAGAACCCCTTTCTTGCGTAGTTCACGGAGTTGAAGAATCGAAAATTAATTTAGGTGATACAGTGGTTATAAACGGAGCAGGTCCGATAGGTTTAATGTTCTTACAAGTAGTTAAATTAAAGGGAGCAAGAGTTATTATAACCGATACAGTTGAGGAGAGATTAAAACTAGCCATAAAGTTAGGGGCTTATAAAGCAATAAATGTTTCTAAAGTCCAGGATCCTGTTGAAGAAGTTAAAAAACTTACTGAAGATAATAGAGGAGCAGATGTAGCCATTGAAGCAGTCGGGTTACCGAAGGTTTGGGAGCAGACTATATCGATGGCAAGAAAGGGAGGAACGGTGAATCTTTTTGGGGGATGCAAAAGAGGAACGAAAATTTCTATTGACACCAGCCTAATTCACTATTCCCAAATTAACATAAAGGGAGTTTTTCATCATACACCCGGACATGTCAAAAAAGCTTCAAATTTAATTTGCAATAAGGCAATCGATATCGATTCGTTGATTACTGATGAACTTCCCCTTGGCGAAATATCTACTGTAATAGAGATGATGTTGGCCCATAAAGGCATTAAAATAGCAGTGATTCCTTAAATTAGTATCGAGTATCGCGTATTGCGTATCGCGTTAATTAGTTACCGGTTACTTGGTTAGTTGGTTAAGAGAGCAGAGGGGAAAAGCCAAATTCGTATCTCGTATCCCCGTTTTCACGGGGACAAGTCTTGTGAATCGTATCTCGTGAAGAAGCAAGAAATCAGGAGCCAGTATTCAGGAGTCAAAATCCAGAATTAAAGAAAAATATGTAGGGGCAGACCTTGTGTCTGCCCGTAATTTGTAATAAGTAATTAGTTGATAGTTTATAATTTGTAAAAACAAGTTGCTTGTTACATGCTATATATTACAAAACTTATTGACAGACCGGTAAACTTTGATTGATACATTGAAAAATAGCAAATCGTGTTCTGTACCTCACGTATCGCATTTCACATAAAAAATAAGCAGGATTGATGATCTTGTAGATGGAGTAAAAGGAAAATATGAAAGCTTTAGTCAAATACGGAAAAGGCGAAAATGATATAGAATTGAGAGAAATTCCCGAACCCATTCCTAAACCCAATGAAGTAAAAGTTAAAGTGGAGGCTACGGGAATCTGTGGAACCGATCTTTATGGTTATTCAGCCCTAAAACCTCCGGTGGTATTAGGACACGAAACCGCCGGGGTTGTGGTAAAAGTAGGGGAAGAAGTAAAAAATATAAAAGTAGGAGACAGGGTTACTGCCGAAACTACTGCCTATATCTGTGGCCAATGTAAATTTTGCCAGAGCAAAGATTATAATTTATGCATTCATCGTAAAGGGTTAGGATCCGCTGTTAACGGGGCATTTGCTGAATATTTTGTGATAAGAAAAGAAAGCATCCATCAAATTCCTCCTCATATTGATTTTAATTCGGCTTCTCTTTTCGAACCTTTATCTTGCGCTGTTCATGCAGTAATAGAAAAAGCTAATTTGTTATCCCATGAAACAGTTTTGGTGTTAGGACCGGGACCCCTCGGCTTGTTAACTGCTCAAATTGCTAAGTCTTTAGGAGCAAAAGTAATTATTTGTGGAATTGAAGGCGATGAAAAAAGATTATCTACCGCAAAAAAACTGGGAATTAATCAAATTTTTAATATAAAAAAGAAGGATATTGAGAACTATTTGTCGAAATTAACAATAGGGCTTGGTGTAGATGTGGTTTTTGAATGTTCCGGTTCTGTTGAAGCTGTGGAGTACGGATTAAATCTTATAAGGAAAGGGGGTAGATATATTCAGGAAGGAATTATCCACCAACCGATTCAGCTTAGATTTGATCAAATCTTATTTGACAAAGAACTGAGTATTATTGGTTCTCGTACCCAGAAACCTTCTTCCTGGGATAAGGCAATAAATCTGGTAAACGAAGGGAAGGTAAATTTAAAAGAATTGGTTAGTGATGTACTTCCCTTAAGTAAATGGAAAGAGGGTTTTAAGCGGGCAAAGAAAAAAAATTCTATTAAAATAGTTCTTCAGCCGGATAAGTAATATTAGAAAAAATTTCAATAACCTGATAAGCGCTGAGATTATTAGTTAGTATCGCTTTTCCATTTAGTCGTTAGTGAATAAACTTAGTGTGAGGCGTACAGCGTTTAGCGTATAGGTGCGGGTAAATAAGCGTAAGAACAATACAAAATACAAGATAAATTAGTTAACCGGTTTTCTGGTTAGCTAGTTAGTTTGTTTAATGCTGATACTTTATTAGTTAATTAATCAGCTAACCAAGTAACCAACTAACGAATCAAGGTAAAATATAATTAGAAGGGGGAAGAAAAAATGATAGAATTTAATCTTGAAAAAGGTTTAAAAGGAATAGCTCAAACAACAGTGAATGAGGAAAATTCAGCAGAGAGATTTGCCAAACCTATGCCACCTGCCTTTGCCACTCCTATGTTAGTATCTTTAATGGATTTAGCTGCCATAAATGCGGTGAAAAATAATCTTCCGGAGGGTTATATTTCAGTAGCTACAAAAATATCGATTACCCATTTAGCGGCTACACCTTTGGGTATGACGGTCACTGCCGATGCGACTTTAATCGATGTTTTCCAAAATCGATTAACCTTTCAGGTGAACGCTTTTGATGAGGTGGAGAAGATAGGAGAAGGGACCGTAGAAAGGTATATTATAGATTTAGACAAATTTACCAAAAATATGTTGGCAAGGAAAAAACCACGAGAGGTTGATTTTTAATTGATTAAAAAAGCTTTATTAATAATTGATATGCTCAATGATTTCATCAGAGAAAATGGAAAATTATATATAGGAAATGATGGAGGAAAAATTATTTCACCTATTCAAAAGGAACTGGAGAGATTCAGGGAAGGGAAAAAACCTGTATTCTATATATGCGATTGTCATCGACCGGATGATAAGGAATTTAATCTTTTTCCTCCACACTGCCTTTCCGGAACTAAGGGAGCAAATATAATCGAAGAGTTAAAACCATCGAAAGATGATTTTATAATCCACAAAAGAAGATACAGCGGATTTTTTCAGACCGATTTAGATATTTCTTTAAGAGAAGAAGGGATTATAGAATTAGAGCTGGTAGGGGTATGTACTAATATCTGTGTTTTGTACACCGCTGCCAGTGCCAGGATGTTAGACTATAAAGTTACAGTTTTAAAAGATGCTGTGGCTTCCTTTGATCAAGGGGCACATGATTTTGCTTTGAAACAGATGAAAGATATTTTAGGTGTTGAAATTAGATAATAAATTCTATCTTAGCGGGGTAATTTGCAGCGGTAATCAAATGGATTAATAGATATGGATTGGAGTTAGAAGTAGTGGTAAAAGGAAAATTAAAAATAGGATTAGCTTTAGGAGGGGGTGGAGCCCGAGGCCTTGCCCACATAGGAGTATTAAAAGTTTTAGAAAGGGAAAATATTCCCATTGATTTAATCACCGGTACCTCAATGGGGGCTATTATCGGAGGAGTATATGCCTTAAAAAAAGATATCTCCGCTATAGAAAAAATTGCCGAGAAATATTCTAAAATTAGTGAATTCAGTATAGATTTATCTTTTAGCGAAAAAGAAAGAAAAGATAAGCCCTTCTTTCTAAAAAGAATGTCTGATTTTCTGAAAAGAGGTTATATACTTAATCTTGAACTTAGAAGACAATATATTAATGAAGGAGAAGGGGTAAAAAAAATTATTAAAGATTTGGTAGACGACAGAGCTTTTACAGATACTAAAATTCCTTTTGCTGCAGTAGCTGCAGATTTAGTGAGCGGAGAAAAAGTAATTATAAGAAAAGGAAAATTGTTTGATGCGCTTTTGGCCAGTACTTCTATCCCGGGGATGTTTCCTCCGGTAATATTAGATAAGAAAATCTTAGTTGATGGAGGGATAGTCGATATAGTTCCAATAGAAACAGCTAAGTCGTTAGGGGCAAATTTTGTTATTGCGGTTAGCGTGAGCCAAACTATTAAAAAGAGGGCTGAATTTAATAATGCCGTAGAAATTCTTTTTCGCTCTGATTCTATTACATCTGCCGAATTAAGAAAATTGCAGTTATCTTTTGCTGATGTAGCAATTTCCCCCAAAGTAGGACGTTTTCATTGGTCTGATTTT
Organism: Candidatus Sediminicultor tertius; assembly: GCA_003527405.1. GTDB lineage: Bacteria > Atribacterota > Phoenicimicrobiia > Phoenicimicrobiales > Phoenicimicrobiaceae > Sediminicultor > Sediminicultor tertius. Next base: position 11,793 of record DPXH01000146.1, read on the forward strand.
TCTAAACCCGAACAATGCATTCGAGAAGGTGAAATAGCTGCTCAAAACGCTATTTCGGAAATAAAGGAAAAATTAAAGAGGGTGAAACCTGCCTGGTGGAAAAGATTATTTCAATGAAATTTCTTTATCTTTCTTTTCTTTGGTTTTAGAGTCTGTCTTTTTGGGAATTTCTTTCTTTTCTTGCCCCTCTATTGAGGAAGTGGTTAATCTTTTCTTTTCCGACTTATAACTACTATTTCGATTATCTGTACTATAATACCCACTACCCTTTAATATGAAGTTCCCATTTTTGCTTATTAATCTATAGACTTCTCCATCACAGCTTTGGCATTTTTTAATGGGTTTTGCGGTAATAGATTGGAATTTTTCAAAAACATTCCCGCATTTTTTACATTTATATTCATAAGTTGGCATAATCAGATTCCCCTTTTAAATTTCTAATTGTATATTTTAAACAAATTTATATTTTTGTCAAGGATTCTTTTGTATTTCTTATATATTTCCTGCGAAAACAAGAATCTATTTCCTTTATGTGTTACTGAAAAGCAATCTTTTATTTTCCTTATTATTAGAAAAAGGATAATAGGTAGTAGTAGAAAAAATAATAAAAAATATATTATAAAAAAAAGGTTTTCAAAAATTATGCAGAATATTAATTATAAATTTATTTTTTTAAAAAGTGTCTTTGTTCTATTTAAACATCTCTACTTAAATAATTTAATTTAAAGGCAGTAGTGTAGTATAATCTAATAAAATAAATCAAAAAGGAGAAGTGATTATGAGTAACAAATTTAAGGTTTTAGGTCTGATTGTAACCATATTTTTATTGCTTGCTTTTTTATTTAATTTTGCCTATGGGAATCCTTTATTAGAGGTAATCCCGGAAAAGGTTATCGGAGTTTTGGAACTAAAAGATGCAGAATTAATAGGAAATCTGTCTGAATTAGATTTAGCAGGCTTTTCACCTGAAATGAAAGAGGGAAGCGAAATAGAAAATTATAGAATGACCAGAGAAGAGATAAAAGAAGAACTGGGATTTGATGTTTTAGACCCGTTATTTTTAGGGAATATCTTTTCCCGTGGCGCAATTTTCTCTTGTTTGGGAGTTTCTGTAGGAGGAGTCCCTGAAGTGTTGCTTGCCCTATCTCCTTCTGACAGTCGTGCTTTTACCAAATTTGTGGGGGCAATAGAGGCGAAAAAGGACTTAAAAGAAGAAGTATCAAATTATAAAGGTATTGATATAGTGAGTATAATTCTTCCTGAAGAGGCAGATTTAGAACCCCTAGAGTCCATTTCTTACGCCTTTTTGGAGGATACCTTGATTATTGGAGGGAATTTGTCACCGGTTAAAAAAGCTATAGAAGTATTTCGGGGGGAGAGTAATTCTCTTCTTGGAAATTCAGAATACCGAGAACAAAAAATAAAAACCGAAAAAAAAGTAGAATCTTCAAGTTTCTTTTTCTGTTTATTTGGCCAAGAACTCTACCAGGTGTTAGACGAATTAGCTGAAGTGGCTGAGGAAGAAGAATTAACTAAAACTTTACAGGATTCTCGGGATTCTTTAGAAGATATGGGTACTATAAGTGGAGTTGGCGGTTATCAGGAAAAACAGTTTAAAGCTTATATGGTTGCTCAAATAGCGGAAAAATATGTAGATGTACTTAAAGAAGCAGATATAAGTAATCTACAGTCACTCTCTATGTTTCCTAAAAATACTTTCTTCTATCTTGGTGGTGTATTACCTTTTACCTGGGAAGAGATAAAGGAAGATTACATAAGTGAAGATATTCTACTTGATTTAGAAAAAAATGTTAAACAAGTTCAGGAAAAAAGTGGAGTTGACATCGAAAAAACTATTTATTCCTGGCCGGCAAAAGAATTTAGTTTAGGATTTTTTGATACTTCCGCAATTTTCCCTAAAGTGGGGTTGATAGCCGGATATTCTTCAGAAGGAAAACTTATTCAGAATCTTTATCCTACATTAGAAAATTTTGCTCCCATGATGGGCGGGGCGTTAATAGACAATCAATATGAGGGAATAAATTACAAAAGTCTGCCTAACCCAATGTTTCCCCTAGGATATGGAATTGTAGGGGATAGGTTTGTCTTATCCAGTGGCATAGCGAATATTATAGATGCTCAAAAAGGAGATATGGCCACTTTGGATAAGCTGGAACCTATAAAATATATGCTTTCTTTTCCCAAGGTTTTTTCTTTATTGTATATAGATATGAATTCTGTGAGTGAAATTGTAGGAAGATTTATGCAAATGGCAGTACAAGAGGTACCGGAAGGAGCAGAAGAGTCCGAAGAGGCAAAGAGAAAAGAATCTTTAGATGCCGTATTAGAAGGGTTAAGCAGTCTTGAAAATATTTTATTCTGGGCAGGGATTGAAGAAGATTATTCATATTCCTGGCTAGAGATCAATTATAAATAAAAAATAGGAATAGGGCAAGAGATAGGCTGAATTTTAAGAAATTGTAATTCTTAAGGTTTATATGATAACATATAAAAGCTATTTTAAAAATATATTTGAATTAACTGCCCGGGTATATTGTTAATCTTTTTATGGTTAATTTAAATAAATATCTAAAAAAGTTGAAAAAGGCAAACTATCCGAAAGGACAGGACGCAAAGTTATGGGTCTAAAATATTTTATATTATGACAGCCAAACTACCAACTTTTTATTTGTTTTAGGGGATGAGCAAACAAATGAAAGATAAAGATAATACCAAAGAACAGGTGCAAAATGAATTAATAAAATTGCGAAGGCAAATTACTGGATTGGAATTGGAAAAGGTAAAAGCCAGCCAAAAACAGACAGAGGAAAAATTAGCAAAATCTGAAGAACTATACCGTTTAATTGCTGAAAATACCAGTGATGTAATTTCCTTAACCACTTTTAATCTGCACCCGGTTTATACCTATATTAGCCCTTCCGTTAAAGTGAACACCGGATATGAACCTGAAGAATTACTCGGTAAATCTCCTTTTGATTTTATCCATCCTGATGATAAAAAGAGATTAGTCCCCATATTAAAAAAGTATGTCAATGCTAAGATAAAAAAATTCTTCACTGGCAAAGAATTGCCTGCCACTCAGAGACTCGATTTTCGCTTTAAAGATAAAGCGGGAAACTGGCGTGATTTTCAAAGCACCGGAAATAGTGCAGGAAACCAGTTGCTTTTTATCACCAGAGATATTACTGGCCAGAAGAAAGCTGAAGAAGCCCTAAGTAAAAGCCAACAAGAATTTGCCAGTCTGTTTAAAAGTAACCCTGAAGCCTTAGTCTATCTGGATGAGAAAGGAACAATATTGGATGCAAATATTCGTTTTTGCAAACTTTTTGGTTATTCTCTAAAAGAAATTAAAGGAAGAAATATTGATGATGGTATGATTCACACCTTTGATAAGATAAGAGAAGGTAAAAAATTAAGTATAAAAGGATTAAAAGGTTATCTTAATTATGAAACCATTAGAAAGAAAAAAGACGGGACTTTATTCCCTGTATCTATATCTGCTACACCGCTGGTAATAAATGGACAAGCAAAAGGAGAGCTGGGAATATATATTGATATTACCGAGCGAAAACGAAATGAGCAGCTCCAACAAGTTCTGTACAACATCTCCAAAGCTGCTAATTCTCCCATCTCCTTAAAACAACTCTACAGATCTATTCACAAGGAACTGGGTACCGTCATTGATACTACTAACTTCTATATTGCCCTTGTAGATGAGAAGGAAGATAAGATTTTCTTCCCTTACCATATCGACGAGAAAGATGATAATTTTCCTATTCTCAACTTTAGTACTTCCAATACTATTACTGCTTATGTTATAAAAACAGGAAAATCTCTACTTAATAATAATAGCCAATATGAGGAGATGGCAACTCAAGGGATATTAAACGTTATGGGTAGCACCACCCCTCAGAATGTCTGGTTAGGGGTCCCCTTAAAAGTAGAAGATAGAGTCATCGGAGCCATGGCGGTCCAAAGCTACACCAATCCTAATATTTATCACGAAGAAGATATTAAAATTATGGAATTCGTTTCCTCTCAGGTAGCTACTGCCATCGAGCGCAAGCAGACCGAAGAGAAGATCAAATACCTAAGTTTTCATGACTCCTTGACCGGTCTTTACAACCGAGCCTACTTTGAAGAAGAACTGGAAAGGTACAATTTTCCGCGTTACTACCCTTTAAGCATAGTGATGCTCGATGTCAATGGCTTAAAAGTTATAAATGATACCTTCGGTCATTCCGAAGGAGACCAGCTCTTAAAGCACCTCTCCCAGGTGCTTACTTCAGTCTCCCGCCAGGGAGACATCCTAGCCCGTATCGGGGGAGATGAGTTTGCCATCCTCTTACCTTCTACCTCCATTGAAGAGGCACATAACTTCTGTGAGAGGATTAAACAAGCCTGCCAGCAAGATAAGATAGAGCCCATCTACTTAAGACTGAATATTTCTTTAGGTCATACCACTCAGGAGGGAGAATATAAAGATACCGCTACTCTATTAAAAGAAGTAGATAAGAAGATGTATCAGGACAAACTCTTCAACGGTAAAAGCAGGGAAAAACATTTTTTGGAGGCCTTTCGTATTATCTTAGCCGAACGGGATCCTCATACCTCTGATCATGCCCGGAGGCTCCAGGAGTTAGCCCTCTCTTTAGGTAAAAGAGTAGGGCTTACCGAATACCAGTTAGGGAACTTAAAATTATTGGCTCTCTTACACGATATGGGCAAGATCGGTATTCCGGATAGTATCCTCTTTAAAACCCATATCCTAACCCCCTTAGAATGGGAAAAGATGAGAGAACACTCCCGTATAGGATACCGTATGGCCAAGAACATCCCTGATTTTGCCCCCATCGCTCAGGAGATCCTCTATCACCATGAATACTGGGATGGTACCGGTTATCCGGAGGGACTAAAAGGAGAAAAGATTCCTCTTCTTTCCCGTATCATCTCTATTGTCGATACCTATGATGTGATGCAGTCCCGTCGTCCTTATAAAGGACCCTTAAGTAAAGCCGAAGCCCTGAAAGAGATAAAAAGATGTGCCGGTACCCAATTTGACCCCCAGCTGGTGGAGATATTCTTGAAGATAGTAAAAACCTGACAGGGGACGGTTCTGTGGTGCAAAATAAAGCATTTATTTTTTCTGTGGTAATGTTAACTATTGTATTTATTGGTAAAGTCTAAATTTTAATTCTTGATATTTAAACTCCTCTTTGATATATTAATGGGCATAGCGTACTTTTTAAAATAAATGACCATCTTCGGGATAAGCACAGAAAAAATTTTAAAAACTACAAAGAATTTATTTAAAGCATAGGAAATAATATGATAGAGTCAGTCCTTATGTACCTGGCATTTTTTGTTGCTGCAGGTATAAGTTCCATGATTGGTATAGGCGGCGGAGTACTTTATGTCCCCATTTTATTAGCTTTTGGGTTCCCTTTTTATCAAGCTGCAGCAATTAGTATCTTTATAATAATGGCTCTCTCTATTTCAGCTTCTTTAGTATATTATCGAGCTCAATTAATAGATTGGAAATTAGCTTTAATAATTGAACCCTTAACTGCTATTATGTCCCTTATGGGTGGATATTATTCTTCTTTTATTCAAATTAAAGAATTAAAAATATTATTCATTTTGGTGCTGATTATTTCCGGATATTTTATGCTAAAACCTATTAAAGAAATTCAAGATAAATTTTTTAATAAGAGAAAATGGGGCTTTTGGTTAAGAAAATTTGGAGAAGAAGAGTATTCGGTTAATCTTATAATCGGACTTCCCCTTTCTGCTGTGTCCGGTTTGATGGCGGGTTTATTGGGCATTGGGGGAGGAGTAATTAAAGTGCCTTTAATGGTGTTGTTGTTGGGAGTCCCTATGAAAGTTGCAGTGGGGACATCTTGTCTTATGGTAGGGATAACTGCTCTATTCGGTTTTTGGGGACATTTTTTTGCCGGACATTTTGAACTTAAAACGGCTTTAATTCTGGCTTTAGTGGTTTTTGCCGGAGCTCAAGCCGGTTCTCGAATATCTATAAAAGTAGATAAAATATTATTGAAAAAAATTTATGCTATATTTCTTTTTCTAATCTCTGCCTGGATGATGATGAATGTGGTAAAATAGTTAATAAGAAGAGGTAATGGTTATGAAGGTTATCGGTATAACCGGATATAAGAAAAGTGGTAAAACCACTTTAGCACTAAAACTATCTAATGAATTAACGAAAAAAGGCTACAAGGTAGCTGTAGTAAAACATACTAATGAAGAACTTAATCTAGCCAATTCGGATACTTCAAAATACAAAGAAATTCTAACCCAGGTAACAGCAATTACTCCCAAAGAGTCAGTAATATTTCTAAAGAATAAAAAGAATTTAGAAGAGATTATAAAATATTTCGAAGCTGATATTATCTTGGTAGAAGGTTTTAAAAAGGAAAAAACTTTTCCCAAAATTGTGTGCTTAAGAGAGGAAAGCGAAAAGGCTGAATTGTTTGATGGATTACAGCTTTGCACGGCCGGTTTTGTTTCCAAAGGGGCAGACCCGAAGCTTTACGATTTTAATATTTTAAATGATGAGGATATAAAAAAGATAGCAGAAATAGCTATTAATAAATCTTTTAAATTACTCAATCTGAATTGCGGGGAATGCGGATATCAAGATTGTTACGGGTTAGCTCGGGAAATTGTTAAAGGAAATAAAACTCTCGATGATTGTCTTTCTTTAGAGCCTTTAACTTTGGTGAAAGTAGATGGGAAGATAGTTTCAATGAATCCCTTTATTGCTAAAATTGTAAAGAATACTATTACCGGACTTTTGTCTCCCCTGAAAGGTTTTACTAAGGGAGATATTGAGATAAAGATAAAGAAGAAATGAGAATAGTATATAGTATGTAGTATATAGCGAAAACGAAAAGCGTAAAACGTAAAACTCAAAACCATAGCTCAAAATTTAAAATTAGAATAAAAAAAGAAGTCAGGAGCCAGGAGTCTGATGTAGGGGCTCGATTTATCGAGCCCGAGAAGACGGTTGGACAAATTCGACCACTACATTAATATATATTTATAATAATAATCGCAATACAAATTGTACATTACGCGATACGAGAGAATAGTTTTGAGTTTTGAATTATGGTTTTTCGTTTTTCGCTTTAAATTTTTAATTTTTTGGAGGCAATTCTTAAATGTCA
>DPXH01000097.1:0-2192 GCA_003527405.1 Candidatus Sediminicultor tertius
TATTATTTTTTGCCATCTGTTTCGAAAGTGTAGGAAAGATAGCAATAGATATGGCAATCCCAAATGCTCCCAGGGGAAACTGTACCAATCTATTGGAATAATACAGAGCCGAGATGCTTCCATCAATCAAAGTAGAGGCAAGGGTCCTATCCACTACAACATTAATCTGAGTAATAGCCAGGCCTATCATTGCCGGCACTAGCAGTTTTAATAATTTTTTTGTTCCCGGGTCATTAAAATCCACTACGAAACTATATTTTATCTTATTCTTTATCAATACCGGGGCTTGTATTAATGCCTGGCCTATTCCTCCCAAAATTACTCCCCAGGCTATGGCAAATATACCATATTTAAAACTTAAAGTAAGAGCAAAGACAATAACAGAAATATTTAACATGGCCGGCGCTAAGGCAGGCACTAAAAAATGATCATAAGAATTCAATATGCCCATAAATAGGGCAGCAACTGCCACAAAACCGATATAGGGGAATATAATTCTGGTTAGATTTACAGCTAATTGATATTTATATATATTAGTTTTAAAACCGATAGCGATTATGTTAATCAGTAAAGGAGCTCCCCAAATGCCTAAAGCTACTACAATCATTAAGATTATAATTAAAATATTTAAAATATTGCTGGCAAAATATTCCGCTTTTTTCCTATCATGATTAGTCAGATAATCGGTAAAAACGGGTATAAAAGCTGAATTTAAGGCACCCTCTCCTAAAAAACTCCTCAATAAATTAGGAATCATAAAGGCGATAAAGAAGGCATCGGTTTCAATCCCTGCTCCGAATCTATTGGAAATCACTATCTCTCTGCCCAAACCTAATATCCTGCAAAATATAGTGGCAATGATTACTATTCCTGCGTACTTGGCAATTTTATGTTTTGTTTCCATCAATCTCTCTTTTTTCGTATTGAGTATCGCGTATCGCGTATCGCGTAAAAATAGTTTTATGTGTAAAGTGTACAATATGAGCATTTCGTTTTATATAGCAATTACTATCATATCAAATTAAAAATACAAAACAAAGAACTAAAAACCATAATTCAAAATTAAAAACTATTTACGTAAAAACCATTATTTTTAATGTAGGGGTCGAATTTATTCGACCCGTCATCATTCTCTGTCATTCCCGCGAAACTTGTCCTCGACCTGATCGGGGAGCGGGAATCTATCTTTGACAGGCAAGACACTTACCCTACAATTTTATCTATCATTGAGGGCGTATGTAATACGCTCCTACATTTTTTAATTTCTTTTTTGTTTTAGTTTTACTGTGGGCACGATACATCGTGCCCCTATCTCTGAATTCTAATTTACTTCACGCTGTACGCTAGTCCTTTTTTACTATATACTATTGTTTATTTCCTAACGCAATACGCGATACGCGATACGCAATACGAAACAGTGCTTGATTTTAAATTAAAATAATGTTAAAATTACCAAGTAAAATTAATATTAGCGAAAGGAAATAATTATGCCCCAAATAAAATCAGCCATAAAAAGAGTTAAAACCTCTGAAAAAAATCACTTAAGAAATATATCTTATAAATCAAAAATAAAAAGCAGCATTAAAAGATTTAATCTCGCCTTATCAGAAAATAATAAAGAAGAATCGATTAAATATTTTAAAAATGCTGTTGCAATTTTAGATAAATCTGTTAGTAAAGGCATCTTACCCAAAAATACTGCTTCCCGCCAGAAATCAAGCTTAACTAAAAAAATAAATACTTTAATAAAACCGGAAGAGATCAAAAACTCTACGCCTGCTCCCCCTGAAAAAGCAGTAAAGACTCAAAAGAAACCGGTAGTTAAAAAGACAGCAAAAGCTGTGAAAAAACCGGCAACTAAGAAACCAGCAGCTGCTAAGAAAAAAACCGTTAAAGCTAAAGAAAAACCAGTAGTTAAAAAAGCAACAAAGACTGCTAAAAAAACAGAAACTAAAAAAGCAAAATCGTAATTAAAAATTCAAAACTTTTTTATATGATATATTGTCTTTAATGTAGGGGTCGGATTTATTCGACCCCTTTTATTTTGATAATTTCTCTATCGGGCTCGATGAATCGAGTCCCTACCCCTTTAAAGCTAAAAACTAAAAGCGAAAAACTAAAAACCATAATTTAAAGTTCAAAACTTATTTCTCATATAGCGCATATATAGATTCCCGCATCCTCTCTGTCAT
>DPXH01000097.1:2512-11647 GCA_003527405.1 Candidatus Sediminicultor tertius
ATCCTCTCTGTCATTCCCGCGAAAGCGGGAATCTATATTAATTCAAAATACAAATCTTTCCATTCAGGATTATTCTTTTCAATTAACTCTAATTTCCATTTTCTATTCCACTTTTTAAGTTGTTTTTCTCTTCTTATAGCACTTTCGATATCATCAGTTATTTCATAGTAAACCAACTTATGAACATTATATTTTTTAGAAAATCCCTCAATTATGTTATTTTTATGTTCATAAATTCTTTTAACTAAATTTGAAGTAATTCCAATATATAATACACTATTTCTTTTACTTGCTAAAATATAAATATAATATTGATTCTTTACATTATAAAAGTTATTTAAACTCAATTTATTTACTCTGCTTTATATTCTAATTATATTCTAATTATAGATTCCCGCTCCCCGATCAGGTCGAGGACAGGTTTCGCGGGAATGACATAGGTGGGGGGTTAGTTTTAAGCCATTGCTTTTCGCTTTTCGCTTTGTGCTTTTTGTTTTGCGCTTTTTGTTTTTCGCTAAATACGATATCCACTATACGCTGTACGCTCTACTCTAATTTCCCCTGTTTTTAGGATTTAGTAAATTTAATCTTACTACTCATTACTCATTACTTATTACTGTATTTTATTATATTCATAACCAATTCTTCTAAAATAATCTTGGGTTCTTTCCGGCTATCTTTAAATTCTAAGTCGGCAATGTTCAATAATTCATAGGATTTACAAATTTCCTTAAAAGTATATTTTTCAGACTGCTTTATTATTTTTCCGACAACAAAGTAAGGAAGCCTGAGTTTTTTCTCTATCTCTTTAAAATTAAATCCGTTTGTAAGCAATAATTTTGTTTGAAGTATAAGCTTTATTTGTCTATATATCATAGCAAATATGGATAAATGATGAAGGTTACCTTGATTTAATTTTACCAATCCATCTATTGCATTTTTCATATCTTTATCTCCGATAGAATCTAATACTTTAAATATATTAACGGCCTCTGAACCACCTATGGTTATCATCACATCTTCTTTTTCTATTATTTTTTGGTCTTTCGTATAAATATCTATTTTTTCTATTTCATTAAAAAGACGGCCTAAATCAGAACTAACTATAGATTGTAAATAAAATAAAGCTTCTTGAGTAATTTTTTTATTACTCTGCTTAAATTTAGATTTTATCCATAAGGTTAATTTTGCTTTATCTGTTATGCTAAAATTAGCTTCTATCCCCACCCTTTTAATTGCTTTAATTAGTTCTTTATTTGGATTACTATCTTTGTAAATAATTATTAGAGTTGAAAAATTATTTTTTAACCTTTTCCGGTTAAAATAATCTACTAACTTTGCCTCATCATTTTTGCTAATTTTTTCTGCTTCTTTTATCACTACTAATTTATGTTTCGACATTAGAGGCAGTGTTTCTAAATCATTTATTACCTCATTTACAGATAATTTTTCACCATAAAAAGCCTTGTAATTTAACTCTCTATAAGCAGGGTCAATTAATCTTTTTTTAAATTTTTTTAAAATGTCTTCTTTTAAATAATTTTCTTTTCCATAAAACAGATAAACCGGGTATATTTTCTCCTGTTTTATAAGATTTAACATATTTTCGTAACTTGTATATCTTTCTTGGTTCATTTTAATTGTTTCCCCTCAGTGTCCTTATCCAATATTCCTGACCATTGGTTCTTATAATTATCGTTCCATCTTCATCTGTTCGGTATATTTGTATATCATTATCTTCTAATCTTTCTATAATTTTCTGCGAAGGATGCCCGAAATTATTTTTACCTACACTAATAACTGCAATCCGCGGGTCAATCCTATCTAAAAATTCTAAATTAGTGGAAGTTTCGCTTCCGTGATGGCCAACTTTTAATATATCGCTCCGCAAAATATTCTGCCAGACTAACAATTTTTTTTCAGCAGCTTCCTCTATATCTCCGGTAAAAAGAAAATCCGCATTTTTATAGGATAATTTTACCACAATTGACGCATTATTAAAATCAGAATCTCTATAGAAATCGGAATCATACAAAGGATTAAGTAAAAATATTTCCAAATTGTTACTAAAAATAAAATTATCTCCGGCTTTAGCCTTGTGATATGGTATGCCCTTTTTTATTATTAAGGAAATGAATTCTTTATACTCTGATAAATCGCAGGTTAATCCGCCATCTAAAACCATATCTACTTTAATTTCCTTCAATACCGGTAATAATCCTTCTAAATGATCTATATGGGGATGAGTTAGAATTAGCAAATCAACCTCATTTATCCCTTTTCTTCTCAGGTAAGGTATAACGATTTTACTTCCCACATCAAAATCACTTTGAGGTGTTCCACCCCCATCAATTAAAATATCTATATTATTGGGAGCTTCAATTAGGATACAATCTCCCTGTCCAACATTTATAAAATTTACCTTGAGTTGGTCTGCCGGATAAAATACTTGAACAATAATTATCAGCAAGGTAACTGATAATACCACTAAGCCAGCTTTTTTCTTAATTTTCTGCGATAGTGTATCTTTATAAAACATTTCAATAATAAAAAATACCGTTAAATAATATAAAATAATTATGATAACCGAGGGTTGAGCAACATAAATAAAGGCAAAGGGTAGTGAAGAAAATGATTTAGCTATCAAGGTTATCAGATTCAATACCAGGTAATTTATATTGGCAATTATACCGGCCAGAGGGATGCTTGCCAGTCCGATAAAAAATGTTGTAAATCCCAATATTACCGCTATCCCGGTTAAAGGAACAATGAATATATTGGAAATAATGGAGATTATCGATACTTTGCTGAAAAAATAGGCAGAAAGCGGGAAAATTCCTATCCAGGCGGCGGTTGAAACGGCTAAGGGATTTTTAATCCAGACTACTATCTTAGAAAATAATCCTTGCAAGATTGGTGATAAATTTATAATAAAAAAAGTAACTATAAAAGATAAGAGAAAACCTGCATCATATAATATTAAAGGATTTAACAATAAGATTAAAAATGCTGCAAAAAACAGAGAAATATTAAGATTCCTGCTTCTATTTAGTAATTTTCCGCCTATTAATAGAATAAACATAATGGTCGCTCTTAATACCGAAGGACGAAAACCGGTGATAGAGGCATACATTATTAGAATCAATATTAAGGTAAACAGCTTGAGCTTCTTTGGTAACTGCAATATACCTAATAATGCAAGTAAAGCCATAGCAATTATCCCTACATGCAAACCAGAAACTGCTAAAATATGCATAATTCCTGCATCGGTAAATACTTCTTTTAAATAAGGAGGAATAAAACCCTTTTCTCCTAATAACATACCGACAAGAAGATAGTTATAAGGATATGGCAAGGTCTGGTTGGTAATCTCTTTTATTTTATCTCTTGCCGACAAGGAAAAAGATAATAAAAAATTCGAATCATCTTCTCCAATTTTTTGAATATCTTTTTCCTGCCAGATATTCAGGTAGGAAAAAATCTTTTCCCGGGCTAAATACAATTCATAATCAAATTCACCAAAATTATTCGGTCTTATAGGTTTTTCTAATCTCCCTTTAATTTTAAGCACATCACCATATTCATACGGACAATCGCCTGAATAGGTATTTACCAATATTAAGCCTTGTGCTCTAATATTGCTGTCGCCTCTTTCTATTTGGTTTACTTTTACCTTCAAAGAAATTTTCTCTTTATTGGGGTAATATTCTTTATCTATCACTGAGCCAATAATAATTAGTTTCTTGTCTTGTATGAAATTTGCAATATGGTTTGCTCCAGTCGGACGGGAATTAAGATTATAATTGAATATGCCGATTAAAAATATTGTTAAAAATAATAAAGCAGTGGTTGTATTCCACTGCTTTGCAAAACTTATAATAGAAATTAATATTAACAATATTATAATCGAAAATAAAAAAATCAGATTAATACTAATGAATTTGCCATATATTATTCCTATTATATATAAAGATAAAATTATAGGTAAGGGTCTAATAACATTGTATTTGTTATCTGAAGTTGTGCTTTTTATTGGACACAAATTAAATCTTTTATTCCTTCATATTTTTTTTCGCCAATTCCGGAAACATCCTTTATATCATCAATTACTCCGAACAGCCCATTCTGATTTCTATATTCTATTATCCTTTCCGAAAGAACCGGTCCAATTCCGGGTAAAGTCTGTAGCAAGTTCGCATTAGCGGTGTTAATATTAATTTTCGCAGAAGTAGAAGCCGGCGAAGAAGAATATACACTTGCTGTATGGTTAAATGTATTTGCCTTGATTTCTTCACCAGTTTCACTATAAGTTTTATAAGGAACTATTATTTTTTGTCCATCCTTGAGAAGAGCAGCAAGGTTAATTACATCCAGGTTGGCTTCTTCGGTTTCTCCTCCCGCAATTTTTACGGCATCAACAATTCTATCGGTTGATTTTAGTTGATAAACTCCGGGATTTTTAACTGCACCGGCGATATGAATAATAACCGATGGAGTTTCTATCTGCATCGGAGGGTTATTTTCTGAAATATTTGAAGCACTATTTACAATAAAATTATCTTCTCTATTAATATTTTTATTCAAAACTATTCCCGCGCCAATTATAATCAATATTAATAATAATATTATGGTAATTTTTTCTTGATTGGAAAAGTTAAACATAAATAATCGCTCCTTTTTTTCTAATTGTGTATTGTTGTAAACTTAAAACGAAAAGCGCAAAGCGCAAAACCAAAGCTCAAAACTTAAAATTAAATTAAAAAACAGAACATATCAATATTCTATTAAAATGATAGAATTTTTAGATAATTTACCAATTAAAGAGCTTAATGAATCAAACCCTTACATTTAGTGAGACAGGCGAGACGCCTGTCCTACGGGAAATCCAGGGAATGTTTTTGCGTCTTTGTTTAGTATTCGTATTTTTTTCCCGCAATTGTCCCCCGCGCCTATACGCTGTACGCTCTACGCTAGTTTTGTTTTGAATTTTGAATTATGGTTTTACGTTTTTTGCTTTAAGTTTTTAGCTTGATTTTATTTGTAAAGTATCTTTTTGCTTCTCCTACGGTATGTAGAGATCCGGTTATGCATATTAAATCATCATCTTGGGAATTCGATAAAGCACAGTTTATGGCCTGAGGAATATTTTCAGTAATGATTATTTTATTCTGTTCTATATATTTTGCTGCCTCTTGGGCAATTACCTGGGGAGGAGCTGCCCGAGGGCTTTTCGCTTTGGTAGTAATTATTAAATCTGCGTTAGGCACTAATATTTGTATCATCTTTTTGTAATCTTTATCAGCAAAAATAGCTAATACCAAAATAAGCCGCTGATAGGAAAATATATCTTTAAGGGCATCTCGTACTACCTTTACTCCATTGGGATTGTGTGCTCCATCTAAAACTAACGTAGGATTATTCTGAATGATTTCCAATCTCCCAATCCATTTAACTTTTTCCAGACCATCTCTGATTGCTTTTTCGGATATTCTTACTCCTCGAATTTTGAGTGCTTCTATAGCGGTGATAGCAGTAGCGGCATTATCTGCTTGATGTCTGCCTAATAAGGGAGTGTGAAGATTTTTATACTCATTATAAATTCCTTTTAAATCGAATATTACTCCCTTTATATCAGATTTTACTACTTTGTAACTTATTTCTCTCCCCATGCTGTACATCAGGGAATTTTTCTCATCAGCTATTTTCTTAATCTCGTCATATGCCTCTTCATATTGTTTAGAAGATATTACAATCCCCTCCGGTTTAATAATTCCTCCCTTTTCTCTGGCAATTTCTTCTATGCTATTCCCTAATTTATCCATATGGTCACAATCGATATGGGTAATGACAGAAATTAAAGGTTCGCAAGCATTTGTTGCATCTAATCTTCCGCCTAACCCTACTTCTAAAACCAAATAGTCTACCTGTTCTTCAAAAAAATAGAGAAAAGCCATAGAAGTTATAACTTCAAAGAAGGTGGGATGACCGTAAGAAGGTGTATTGGTAACTTTTTCTATAGAAGGTTTGATTCTTTCTAATAACTCGCTTACTTTTTCTCTATTTATTGATTTATTATTAATTTTAATTCTTTCGGTAAAATCAACTAAGTGAGGAGAAGTATATAGACCAACTTTATAACCGTCAGATTGAAGAATTGAACTGATCAAGGAACATGTTGAACCCTTTCCGTTTGTCCCGGCAACATGAATTATTTTTAATTTTTTATGAGGTTCACCTAAGAGATAAAGTAAATAGTTGATATTTTTTAATCCTAATTTTATACCATATTTAGTTAAATCATAAATATAATCTAATGCTTCTGTATAAGTTATCACTTTTACCTCTTTAATTAGTCGTTAGTGTACTAGTCGTTAGTGAATAGTGAATAGTCGTTAGTATAAAATACAGGTTTTCATTTATCAGTCTATTATGTTTTATATCATTGCGAGGGAGTGAAACGACCGTGGCAATCCCAATGAGATTGCCACGGCTTCGCCTCGCAATGACAAAATTTAATTTCTGTTATTTTTTATTAATCTTTTGAATGACATTTCTGTTTTTTCATTCTGTCTTCTGACTTCTCTCTTCTGATTTTTATTTTCTTAACGAGATACGATTCACGAGATACGAGATACGAATTAGGCTCCTGAATTCTATCTTCCTCTTTCTTAACTGTACGCTCTACGCTACACGCTATCCGCTAGTTTACTTACTTAATTGATTTTAGGTTATCTTCCAATCTTTTTTTGATATCTCTTAAATTATTTGCTTTATCTCTTTCTTTTTTTACAATATCCTCCGGGGCTCTGGATAAGAAATCATTATTATTAATCTTTTTACAAATTAGATTAAGCTCGCCATTTATTTTATTTAATTTTTTCTCTAACCGAGCTATTTCCTCTGAAATATTTATTATATCTTTTAAAGGAATAAATATCTCTATTCCCTCTAAAACACCTGTGGCCGAATACTCTGGCTTTTTAATCTCAGTTCCTACCTCTATCGATTTTGTTTTAATCATGGTTTCGATATAATAAATATTTTCTTTTATTAACTTTAATTTATCTTTTTCATTAATATTCAAATATAGGTCGATCTCTTTGCTGTAAGGGATGTTCATATCTGATTTAATATTTCGTATGGTTTTAATAATACTCATTATTTTATCCATCTTATCTTCTGCATCTTTATTCTCGCATTCTTCTTTATATTTCGGCCAGGGTGAAACCATAATACTTTCCCCTTTATGAGAGAGCTTCTGCCATATTTCTTCAGTTACAAAAGGCATAAATGGATGTAACAGTCTTAAGGTATTTTCCAAAACAAACCATAGAATATATTGAGATGTCTGTCTTTCTATTGTATCCTTCTGTTGATGTAGTCTTGGTTTACTGAACTCTATGTACCAATCGCAAAACTCGTTCCAGGAAAATTCATAAATAATTTTGGCGGCTTCCCCATATTTAAATTCATTAAGACACTCGGTGGATTTTTTTATTGTTTCATTTAATTTACTGATTATCCACTTATCAACCAAGGTCATTTTTAATTTATCTTTTTCTATTTTGTCAATATCAAAATCTTTGAGATTCATTATAGAAAATCTTGACACATTCCAAATTTTATTAGTGAAATTCCTAAATCCTCTAATCCTCTCTTCGGAAAGGCAGATGTAATTTCCCTGTATAGTTAAAGAGGCAAGAGTAACCCGTAGAGTATCAGCGCCATATTCATCGATCACCGTTAAAGGATCGATAACGTTTCCACTGGATTTACTCATTTTTTTACCTTCCGCAGCTTTAATTAAGGGATTTATATAAACTTTCTTAAATGGTACTTCACCTCGGAACTTTAATCCCATCATTATCATTCGAGCCACCCAGAAGAAAATTATATCAAAACCGGTAACTAATACCGATGTCGGATAGAAACACTTTAAATCTTCGGTTTCTTCCGGCCAACCCAAGGTGGAAAAAGGCCATAAGGCGGAGCTGAACCAGGTATCTAAAACGTCCGGGTCTTGCAGCAAATTATGACTGCCGCATTTTTTACAGATGGCAGGATCTTCTAATTCTACCATTATTTCTCCGCAATCCTGACAATACCATACGGGGATACGATGTCCCCACCACAATTGACGCGAGATACACCAATCTTTAATGTTTCTCATCCAGTCATAATAGACTTTGTCCCAGCGAGAAGGAATAAATTCAGTTTTACCCTCCTCTACGGCAGAAATTGCTGGTTCAGCAATTTCTTTCATTTTAACAAACCATTGTTTTGAAAGATATGGTTCGATAATAGTCCCACATCTATAACAATGCCCGATAGAATGTTTATAATATTCGATCTTATTCAAGAATCCTTTTTTTCTTAATTCATTCAGAACCTTTTCCCGACATTTAGACACAGATAAATTTTTAAATCTTCCTGCCTGTTCATTCATGGTGCCATTTTTATTTAATATATTAATTGCTTGAAGTTTTTGACGTTTTCCTAATTCAAAATCATTTAAATCATGGGCAGGGGTTATCTTTACTGCCCCGGTACCAAATTCGGGGTCAACATAACTGTCGGCTACTATCGGTATTTCTCTATCCATTAAAGGTAGTATGGCGGTTTTACCGATAAATTTATTATATCTTTTGTCATCGGGATGAACTGCTACCGCAGTATCACCGAGCATAGTTTCAGGACGGGTGGTAGCGACAGTGATAATCTCTCCTTTAGAATCTTTTATAGGATAATTTATATAATACAGATTTGCATCTTCTTCAATCGATTCAACCTCAATATCAGCCAAAGCAGTCTGGCATCTCGGGCACCAATTTATTACATAATTTTCCCGGTATATCAAGCCTTCTTTATATAATTGTACAAACACCTTTCTAACCGCCTTGGAAAGACCTTCATCTAAGGTAAATCTTAAACGTGACCAATCACAGGAAGATCCCAATCTTTTTAGTTGGTTTATAATATTATTTCCGTATTTTTCTTTCCATGCCCATACTCTTTCTACAAATTGCTCCCTTCCTAAATCGTACCTGCTTTTTCCTTCTTTGGCTATTTCTCTTTCCACTATATTTTGAGTGGCAATTCCGGCATGGTCAGTCCCCGGCAGCCAAAGAGTATTGT